>DNMQ01000016.1 GCA_003488145.1 Pseudomonas sp. | reverse complement strand
CTGCCGCAGGTGGTCAACTTCGACCTGCCGATCGTCGCCGAGGACTACGTGCACCGCATCGGCCGCACCGGTCGGGCAGGTGCCACGGGCGAGGCGGTATCGCTGGTCAGCGCCGATGAAGTCGATCAGCTGGCGGCCATCGAGACCCTGATCAACCAGGTGCTGCCGCGCTACGACGAGCTGGGCTTCGTGCCGGACCATCGCGTGCCGACCACCACGCTGGGCGGGCAGATCATCAAGAAGCCGAAGAAACCGAAAAAGCCCAAGGACGGCAGCGGCAAGGGCAAGATTCATCTCGGCAACTGGTTCGACGAGAGCGAAAAGCCCAACGCCAGGCCGATTCGCAAGGTGCCGAGCCTGGGCGGCGGCAAGCCGGCGAAGAAGCGCTGATCGCAGCGCAGGGTGGAAAAACGGCGAAGCCGTTTCCACCGGTAATGCAGGTCACAGACTCAGCAGTGCCGACACCACCAAGAGCAGCGCCATGGCGTAGTTGAACCGGCGCATATGCGCTGCCGAGTGCAGCAGCTTCGCCGCCCCGACACCAAGCAGTGCCCAGGCTGCCAGGCAGGGCAAGGCGATCAGAAAGAACAGCAGGGCGTGAATGGCGTAACGCCCCGCGTCGGCAGCGGCGCCGCTGAACACGCCAACCACCGCCAGCGCCATCATCCACACCTTCGGATTGACCAGTTGCAGGCCGGCGGCGCCCAGCGCGCCGAGCCGGCGCGGCGCAGCGGCGGCCTCGACCGGCTCGGCCGGGCTGCGGGCTATTTGCCAGGCCAGGTAGAGCAACCAGGCCAGACCGAGCCAGCTCATGAGCTGCTGCAACTGCGGATGGCGCAGCAACCATTCGCCGGCACCCAGGCCCACCAGCAGTACGATCGATGCCGCAGCCGAGCAGGCGCCGAAAATGATCGGCATGGCTGCGCCCAGGCCGAAGCGCGAGCTGTTGCTCAGTACCAGAATGTTGGTTGGCCCCGGCGTGATCGAGGCGACGAAGGCGAACAGCACGAAAGGCAGCAGCTGGCTCATGACGGCTGCTCCATGATGAGCGTGGCGAATGGTCCGGGGGTGGCGGCGAGGCGAGGCATGCTGGTCGGCTCCGTGGGTGGCGGATGCCCGAATGCTCGCGCCTGTCGGCTCAGCGGTCTGGAAGATTCGAGCAGCGTCTGCGGTAGTGCGCCGGTGTCAGCCCGTAGGCGCGGCGGAACCAGCGGCCCATGTGGCTCTGGTCGGCGAAACCGAGGCTCATCGCCACCAGCGCCGGTGGCTGGCCGGCTGCGAGCAGGCGACGGGCCTTCGCTAGGCGCAGCTGGACCAGATAGGCATGCGGCGCCAGCCCGAAGGCCGCCTTGAACGCCCGCGACAGCCTGAAGCGATTGACACCGGTGGCCCGCGCCAGATCGTCCAGCCCCAGATCCTGGTCCATGTGTGTATGCAGATAGTCCCGTGCCCGCAGTGCCACGGCCGGCAGGCGCGGGTCGGCAGTCTGCCGCGGTCGCCATGCCAGGTGCCGCGCCAGCTTGCCCAGCAGCGCGTCCAGCGCGGCCTGGCGAACGATGCGCAGATCCTGGCTTTGCAAGGCCTGGAAGGCGTCGGCAATCACCGTCACTAGCGCCGGCTCGCTTTCCAGCGTCTTGGCGAACGCCGGCTGGCACTGGTTGGGCGCATCCTCGAACAGCGCGCGCAGTTCGCGCTCGATCCAGTGCGGGTCGAGGTAGAGCGTCGAATAGGTGAAGCCACCGGGTGTCGGCGCGTGGCCGTCGTGCAGCTCGCCGGGTTCGAGCAGAAACACCTGCCCTGGCGTGCTGCTGTGCAGCGTCCGGCGGCAGTGAAACTGCTGAACACCCTGTTCGGTGAAGCCGATCAGGTAGCTGTCATGGAAGTGCGGGTCGTAGGCATGACCTTCGAAATGCGCACGGATCGTCTCGATACCGGTCTCGGCATCCTTCTTCAGATGATCCAGTCAGCTGTACCCATGACGGCTCCGTGAAACGCAAGGCGGTGATGCTGCGCGACACAGTGTCGCCCCGCGAGCGTGGCCGGTCTGGAACATTCGTGCAACGCTGCGGGCTGGCGGCTGCACCGCGGGCGTCGGCGTCATCACGCGGCCACTGATTCGAGTCTAGGCTTGATCCGGTCTGCCTGTTGCAGGCCCGAACGTCCCTTCTCAAGGAGCCAACCGATGACCCAGACCATGAAAGCCGCAGTGGTACACGCCTTCGGCGAGCCGCTGCGCCTCGAGGAAGTCAAGGTGCCGATGCCCGGCCCCGGCCAGATCCTGGTGAAGATCGCCGCCTCCGGCGTCTGCCACACCGACCTGCATGCGGCCGAGGGCGATTGGCCGGTCAAGCCGGCCCTGCCGTTCATCCCAGGTCACGAAGGCGTCGGTCATGTGGCCGCGGTGGGCGCCGGTGTGAAACGGGTGAAGGAAGGCGACCGGGTCGGTGTGCCCTGGCTGTACACCGCCTGCGGTTGTTGCGAGCACTGCCTGACCGGCTGGGAAACCCTCTGCGAAGGCCAGCAGAATACCGGTTACTCGGTCAACGGTGCCTATGCCGAATACGTGCTGGCGGACCCTAATTACGTGGGCATCCTGCCGAAGAACGTCGAATTCGACGAGATCGCGCCGATCCTCTGTGCCGGGGTCACCGTCTACAAGGGCCTCAAGGTCACTGAGGCGCGACCCGGTGAGTGGGTGGCGATCTCCGGTATCGGCGGCCTGGGTCACGTCGCGGTGCAGTACGCCAAGGCGATGGGCCTGCACGTGGTGGCGGTGGACGTGGATGACGCCAAGCTGGAACTGGCCAAGCGCCTGGGCGCCGATCTGACCGTCAATGCGCGCAAGGAAAACCCCGTGGAAGTGGTGCAGCGCGACATCGGTGGCGCTCACGGCGTGCTGGTGACGGCGGTGTCCAACAGCGCCTTTGGCCAGGCCATCGGCATGGCCCGGCGGCGCGGTACCGTGGCGCTGGTCGGGCTGCCGCCGGGAGATTTCCCGACGCCGATCTTCGATGTGGTGCTCAAGGCGATCAGCATCACCGGCTCCATCGTCGGCACCCGTGCCGATCTGCAGGAGGCGCTGGACTTCGCCGGCGAGGGGCTGGTCAAGGCGACCATCCATACCGACAACCTCGACAACATCAACCAGATCCTCGACGACATGCGTGCCGGGCGCATCGAGGGCCGCATCGTGATGAAGATGTAGAGCGCTGCGGCGGCCGGGACAGCCGGCCGCCGCTCACCCGTCGATCAAGCCTGCGCGGCTGTGGGCCGATCAGCCCGCAGCCAGCGCAGCATTCCCTCGGCCGCGGCTCGGCCACTGGCAAAACAGGCGGTCAGCAGGTAACCGCCGGTCGGTGCCTCCCAGTCGAGCATTTCCCCGGCGCAGAACACCCCAGGCACCTGTTGCAGCATCAGGTTGGCATCCAGCGCTTCGAAGGGCACGCCGCCGGCGCTGCTGATCGCTTCGTCCAGTGGGCGCGGGCGGACCAGACGGATGGGCAGTGCCTTGATCGCCGTGGCCAGGGTCTGCGAATCCTGAAAG
Organism: Pseudomonas sp.; assembly: GCA_003488145.1. Classification (GTDB taxonomy): domain Bacteria; phylum Pseudomonadota; class Gammaproteobacteria; order Pseudomonadales; family Pseudomonadaceae; genus Stutzerimonas. The sequence goes on along the minus strand of DNMQ01000016.1, from coordinate 5,977 downwards.
GACACGGCATCGGTCAGCTCGCGCAACAGTGCCGCTTTGACCCCATCGAGCTTCAGCTGGCGGTGCAGATGCTTGGCCATGGACTGCGAACCCCGCGGTCTGGCCAGGGCGCTGGCGACCTGCGCCAGGGTGCGATCCGGCAGCAGGTCGAGCAGCACGGTGGCGTCGCCGTCACGGTTGATGGCCTCGCGGATCGGTGCCGACAGCGCATAGACCAGGCTGCCCTCGATACCGGTCGCGGTAAGTACGAACTCGCCCTTGCGCGGCGCGCTACCCGGTAGGGCGAGGCTGACCGTCTTCAGCGGCGCGCCGGCGAACTTGTCCCGCAGATGGGCGCTCCAGCCTTCCACCTCGAAGCCGCAGTTGGCCGGCTGCAGCGCTGCGATGGCAATACCGCGGGCTGCGAGCAGCGGCACCCAGGCGCCATCGGAGCCCAGTCGTGCCCAGCTGCCGCCGCCGAGGGCGAGCAGGGTGGCGTGTGCGTCGATCAGGCTTTCGCCTTGCGGCCCGGCGATGCGCAGCGCACCGTGCTCGTCCCAACCCAGCCAGCGCTGGCGGGTATGAATGTGTACGCCATTTTCACGCAGGAGCTTGAGCCAGGCGCGCAGCAATGGCGCGGCTTTCATGTCGGTGGGAAATACCCGGCCGGAACTGCCGACGAAGGTGTCGATGCCCAGCCCGTGAATCCATTCGCGCAGCGCGGCGGGTGTAAAGGCGTCCAGCAGCGGGCGCAGCTCGCCGGCGCGTTCGCCGTAGCGGCTGACGAAGGCGGAGTAGTCCTCGGCGTGGGTGATGTTCATGCCGCCGACCCCGGCCAGGAGGAACTTGCGGCCGACCGAGGGCATGGCGTCGTACAGATCGACACTGACGCCCGCCTGGCCGAGCACTTCGGCGGCCATCAGCCCGGCCGGGCCACCACCGATGATGGCGACGCGAAGGGAAGAAGTGGGCTGGGGCATGGCGGCAACCGGGCAGGCGAGCAGGGCGGGCATTGTAGCCGCTGACGGGTGCTCAGCCGAGTCCGTGGCGCTGCCAGGCCGAGTGGGCGTTGACATGCAGGGTCGCATGGCGACGCGCGAGCAGGGCGCGGTCCTTGTCGTAGCCGCCGCCGATCAGGCCGACCACGGGAATGTCGCGGCCCAAGCAGTGATCGAGCACCGCGCTGTCGCGTGCGGCGAGTCCGGCGTCGGTCAGCGAGAGCAGGCCCAGGGCGTCGTCGCGGTGGACGTCGACGCCGGCGTCATAGAGCACCAGGTCCGGCTGATAGATCGGCAGCAGGTAGTTCAGGGTGTCATGAACCACCTGGAGGTAGGCGTCATCGCCCATGCCGGGTGGCAGCGGGATGTCCCAGTCGCTATGGGCCTTGCGCGTGGGGAAGTTCTTTTCGCAGTGCAGCGAGACGGTCACCGCGTCCGCCACGTTCTCCAGGATGCGCGCGGTGCCGTCGCCCTGATGTACGTCGCAATCGAAGATCAGCACGCGGCCGACGCGTCCGCTTTCCAGCAGGTAGAGGGCGATCACCGCCAGGTCGTTGAAGATGCAGAAGCCGGACGCATGGTCGTGATGGGCATGGTGGGTGCCGCCGGCCAGGTGGCAGGCCAGGCCATGCTGCAACGCCTGTTCGGCGGCCAGCAGCGAGCCGCCTACCGCCCGCACGGTGCGCTGCGCCAGCTCCGGGCTCCAGGGCAGGCCGAGGCGGCGCAGCTCGTCGCGACCCATCGCACCGCTGCAGTAGCGCTCGACGTAGTTGCTGTCGTGCGCCAGCGCCAGAATGTCACGGCTGCACAGCTCGGGGCGCAATAGCGCTGCGTCTGTGGTCAAACCCAGGGCGACCAGATGGTCGCGCAGCAGGCGAAACTTCTCCATGGGAAACCGATGGCCCGGCGGCAATGGCGGGCTGTAATCGTCGTGAAATACCAGGGGAAGCGACATGAACCACGCGTGTTCGATGGATGTGCGCCGCAGTATGCAGGCTGGCCGTCGGAGCGCTCAAGGAGCAGGGATGGTTGAACGACTCGCACTCGAAAGCACGCGCCTACGGCTGCGCAACTGGCATGACGAAGACCTCGATCCGTTGGTGCGGCTCTGTGCCGACCCGGAGGTGATGCGCTACAACCCGGCGCGGTGGTCCCGGGATGACTGCGCCGCGCTGATGGTGCGCAGCAGGCTGCATCTGCTGCGCAATGGTTTCGGCCTGTGGGCGCTGGAGCGCAAGGACAACGGCGCCTTCATCGGCTATTGCGGGCTGGTCTGGTCCGCCTTGCCGCTGCCGAACGCGGTCGCCGAGCTGCGCTGGGCGGTGGCCTGCGAGCACTGGGGGCAGGGCCTGGTTCGCGAGGCCGCGCAGACGGCGCTGAAATGCGCATTCGGCGCGCTGGGGCTGGACGAGGTCGTGGCCTGTGTCTCGCAGATCAACGAACCGGGCAGGCAACTGCTGGAAGGGCTCGGCATGCGCCCGGAGCCGGCCACCACGTTCGGTCATCCGGACGTTTCGCCCGAGCACCCGCTGCACACCCAGGTGCTCTACCGGCTGCGGCGGGACGATTGGCGACAATGAGCACTGTTGCTGGAGCGTTGCCGGCGAAATCCGTAACATGGCGCGCCCGTACGAGCCCCCTATCAAGGAAGCCGAAATGACCCAGATACTCGACGCCCTGGTCAACCTGCTGACCCTGGAACGCATCGAGGAGAACCTGTTCCGTGGCGCGAGCCAGGACCTCGGCTTTCCCCAGCTGTTCGGCGGTCAGGTGCTCGGCCAGGTCATCTCCGCCGCGAGCCAGACGGTGACGCCGGAGCGCCATGTGCATTCGCTGCACGGCTATTTCCTGCGCCCCGGCGACTCGCACCAGCCCGTGGTCTATGACGTCGATCGCGTACGCGACGGCGGCAGCTTCACCACGCGGCGGGTCAGTGCGATCCAGAAGGGCCAGACCATCTTCACCGGCATCGCCTCGTTCCAGGCCGAGGAAACGGGCTACGAGCATCAGTTGCCGATGCCGGACGTGGTCGGGCCGGACGATCTGCCCAACGAGTGGGAGCTGCTGCACAAGCTGTCGCCGATGGTGCCCGAGCGGGTGATGGAAAAGCTGCGCCGGCCCAAGCCCATCGAGATCCGCCCGGTCACGCTGGTCGATCCGGCCAACCCGCAGCCCATCGAACCGGTCCGCCACCTGTGGTTCCGTGCCGACGGCGCGCTGCCCGACAGCCCGGCGTTGCACAAGTACCTGCTGGCCTACGCCTCGGACTTCAGCTTTATCGGCACCGCGCTGCAGCCGCACGGTGTCAGTTCGTGGAGCAAGTTCATCCAGCTGGCCAGCCTCGACCATGCCATCTGGTTCCATCGTGAGGTGAAGCTGGACGACTGGCTGCTGTACTCCATCGACAGCCCCTGGGCCGGCAATGCGCGCGGTTTCGCCCGCGGCAGCATCTTCAACCGCCAGGGCCAGCTGGTCGCGTCCGTGGCGCAGGAAGGGCTGATCCGCGTGCGCGAGGACTGGATGTGAAGATCGCCGAAGTGCGGCACTGGGTGTTCGACATGGACGGCACCCTGACCATCGCCGTGCACGATTTCGCCGCGATCCGCCGCGCGCTGGCAATCCCCGAGGAGGACGACATCCTCCATCACCTGGCGGCGCTACCTGCCGAGGAGGCCGCCGCCAAGCACGCCTGGCTGCTGGCGCACGAGCGCGAGCTGGCCTGCGCGGCGCGCCCGGCAGAAGGCGCTCGCGAGCTGCTGCATGCTCTGCGCGAGCGTGGCTGCCGGCTTGGAGTGCTCACTCGCAATGCCCAGGAACTGGCCAGGGTAACTCTGGACGCGGTCGGCATGGGGGACTGTTTCCTGCCCGAGGACATCCTCGGTCGCGACGAAGCGCCGCCCAAGCCGCATCCGGGCGGGCTGCTGCATCTGGCGGAGCGTTGGGGCGTGGCGCCGTCGTCGATGCTGATGGTCGGCGACTACCGCTTCGACCTGGAGTGCGCCCGGGCCGCCGGCGCGCGTGGCGTACTGGTCAACGTGCCGCACAACGAATGGCCGGAACTGGCCGATCTCTATGCCCCGGATTGCCGGGTGCTGCACGGGCTGCTGTCTTCGGGCGAGGTCTGAGCGCGGCGCGACGGGGAACGGGCACACACCGAGGCACAGCCATTTGCGGGCGAGGCCGCTGCCGCATTCGGGCAGTGCACGAGTCAGGTCATGCACAAGTCCGTCGCCAACCCTGTTCTCCCGCCGCCTGCAGCCGGTCGCGTGCAGCCGGTCCGAACCCGTATGACCACGTAGAAGCGACCTTGCTGGCGAGGCTCCCGTCGCCGTCTATTACAGCCGCGTCGCCTTGAAGGTGTCGCAGCGCGCCGGATCGCCATGCTCGAAGCCATCACGGAACCAGCGCACCCGTTGCGCCGAGGTGCCGTGGGTGAAGGCATCGGGCACCACGCGGCCCTGGCTGCGCTTCTGCAGGTTGTCGTCGCCGATGGCATTGGCGGCGTTCAGCGCTTCTTCCAGATCGCCTTCTTCCAGCCAGTCGTGGCGTTGCTGTGCGTGATAGGCCCAGACTCCAGCGAAGCAATCGGCCTGCAGCTCCTGGCGGACCAGCAGGCCGTTGTCGCCTTCCATCTTCGCGCCGCGCTGACGGGCGCTCTGCATCTGCTGGGAAACGCCGAGCAGGGTCTGCACGTGATGGCCGACCTCATGGGCGATCACATAGGCCTGGGCGAAGTCGCCGGCGGCGGAGAAGCGCCGGGCCATCTCGTCGAAGAACTGCAGATCGAGATAGACCTGCTGATCGCCGGGGCAGTAGAACGGGCCCACCGCCGAGCTGGCGAAGCCGCAGGCCGAGTTCACGCCGCCGCGAAACAGCACCAGGGTCGGGTCGCGATACTGAGTGCCAGCTTGCTGGAACAACGCACGCCAGGTGTCTTCGGTGTCGCCGAGAATCGCCCGGACGAATTCGGTCTGCGGGTCATCGCCGGCCGGCGGCTGGCTTTGCTGGGAGACGGCAGGTCCGCTCTGGTTGGCCAGCTGGTCGAGGATCTGCAGCGGGTCCTGCCCGGAGAGCAGGCCGATGATCACCACGATGGCGATGCCGCCCAGGCCCAGTCCGCCGCCAAGGCGCATGCCGCTGCGGCCTCTGGCGTCCACTACGTTGTCGCTGCGTCGGGCTCGTTTCCAGCGCATGGGGTGTCCCTCTGAACGGTTGACGGGTTGAGTGCGCAGCACCGAAGCGGCGCCTGCCTCCCGTTAAGACCCGCACGGCGCGAAAAAGCTGCAGCGCGGACCGCACTGCGTTCGCAGCAGCGCGATGGTTCAGTCGCCGGGGTATTCGGAGAGCACGCGCTCCTCGCCCGCCTTGCTGACGCCGATCACCTTGAAGGCGTCCTTGCGCTCGCCCATCTCCATGCCTGGCGAGCCGATCGGCATGCCGGGTACGGCCGCGCCAATCAGGTCCGGTTGCGCACGCAGCTTGAGGATGTCGGCGGCAGGAACGTGGCCTTCGACGAACTTGCCGTCGATCACCGCGGTGTGACAGGAACCGAGGCGGTGCGGGATACCGTGTTCCATTTTTACCGAGGTCATGTCGTTGACCACGTGATCGCTCACGGAAAAACCGTTGTCCTGCAGGTGATCGATCCACGCTTCGCAACAGCCGCAGTTGGGGTCACGATAGACGTCGATGGCGATGGGCTCGGCGGCTTGGGCGAACCCGGCGAGCACGACGGGAAGCAGCAACAGAAGACGGCGCATGGGAACCTCCTACGAGCGAGAGGCCCAGAATACGCCGGGTTGCGCCCATACCCAAGGTGCGGCGAGCGGGCAATTGTCACCTGCCGACGCCGCGCCGGAGAGATGGCCGAAGTGCCGGGCGCAGAACAAACCGGCCGCCTGACAGTCCCATGCCAATCGGAATAGCGAGTCGCACATCAGGAGAGTTTTCGATGCGTTTTGCCCGTTTCGTTCTGCTCGCGCAGGCGCTGGTGATGGCCA
>DNMQ01000014.1 GCA_003488145.1 Pseudomonas sp. | reverse complement strand
ATGGCATCCTCCGCTTCCAGATGGAAATCCATCAGGTACGGCAGCACGCCCAGTACCGGCTTGCCGGTGCGTTGTTCCAGCCAGTCGAGACCGGGCTGCAACAGCGCAATGTCGCCACGAAAACGGTTGATGACGAAGCCCTGAACCCGCGCCTGCTCGCTTTCCGAGAGCAACGCCAAGGTGCCGACCAGATGGGCGAACACCCCACCCTTGTCGATATCGGCGATCAGGATCACCGGGCAATCCACCGCCTCGGCGAAGCCCATGTTGGCGATATCGCCGGCGCGCAGATTGATCTCCGCAGGCGAACCGGCGCCCTCGACCATCACCACGCGATAAGCCGCGGACAGCCGCTGGTGCGAGTCGAGCACCGCCTGCATCGCCACGCGCTTGTAGTCATGGTAGGCGGCGGCATCCATGCTGGTCACCGCGCGACCATGGATGATCACCTGGGCGCCGATGTCGCTGTTGGGCTTCAAGAGCACCGGATTCATGTCGGTGTGCGGCGCAAGGTTCGCCGCCTGCGCCTGTACGGCCTGAGCCCTGCCGATTTCGCCGCCATCTGCAGTCACCGCGCTGTTGAGCGCCATGTTCTGCGGCTTGAACGGCACGACGGCAACCCCCTGGCGTGCCAACCAGCGGCACAGCGCCGTCACCAGCGTGCTCTTGCCGGCGTCGGAGGTGGTGCCCTGCACCATCAGCGTCGTCATGGATGTTGCTCCCTGAAAAATTGCAGAGCCTGATCCAGTCGCGCCCAACCAATATCGGTCGGCAGGCCGAAACGCACGCTGGAAGGCTGAGCGAAAAACCGCGTGAGAATGCCGCGACGGGCGAGAAAGTCATGCAGCAGAGCAGCGTCGTCGCTGACCCACCACTGGAACAGTGCGCAGCCGCCCAGCGTCGCAAGGCCATGGCGGCGTAGCAGGTCGGTCAGACGCTGGCCGTCGCAGTGCAGGCATTCGCGCTGGCGCTGCTGAGCAGACTGATCAGCCAGCAGCACTGCGCCCAGCTGCCGCGTCGGGCCATTCACCGCCCAGGGGCCGAGCAGCCTGGCGAGCGAACGCAGCAGGCCAGTGTGGGCAAGTACGAAACCCAGTCTCGCGCCGGCCAGGCCAAAGAATTTGCCGAACGAGCGCAGCACGATCAGTCCGGGCAGATGGCTGTGCTCGGCCAGACTGTGCTGCGGCGTGCAGTCCATGAACGCCTCGTCCACCACCAACCAGCCGCCGTAGGCCGCCAGCTCACTGCGCCATTCCAGCAGGCGCTGCGGCGCAATCAGCTGGCCGGTGGGATTGTTCGGGTTGACCACCACCAGCACGTCGAGCTGATCCAGAGCACGCGGCACGCTGGCCTCGCAGAGCTCGACGACACGGTGGCCGGCGCGACGCCAGGCCTCGGCGTGCTCGGCATAACAGGGCGATACGATGCCGATCCGCGCCGACCCGCGCAGGCGCGGCAGGGCCTGGATGGCACTCTGCGAACCGGCCACTGGCAACACCGCGCGCGCACCGTAGTACTGCCGGGCCGCTACTTCCAGGCCATCTTCAGGCTCTGGCAGACGTGTCCAGGCGCAGCTGGAAATGCTCGGCAACGGCGGGTGATAAGGGGCGATGCCAGTGGACAGGTCGAGCCAATCCGAAAGCGGAATGCCGTAGCGCTGTGCGGCTGCGCGCAAACGTCCACCGTGCTCAAGCATAGAGCCAGCCACCAAACAGCAGTGTCAGCAGCCAGACGCCGACGCCACCCCAGACCAGGTCCAGCGCATGCTCGATATGCCGCGCCTGTGGGGCCTTGCCCCGGCCCAGCTCGGGCCGCGCATGCACTTCACCGTGATAAATGGCGGCGCCACCCAACACCACACCCAGCGCTCCAGCCCCGGACGCCATTACCGGACCGGCGTTGGGGCTGTCCCACAGCGGCGCCTGGGTGCGCCAGCAACGCAGCGCGCGGCGGGTGCGCCCGAGCAATGCATAGGTCAGCGCGACCAGCCGTGCCGGCACGTAGTTGAGCACGTCGTCGATGCGCGCCGCGGCCCAGCCGAAGCGCTCGAAGCGCGCATTGCGATAGCCCCACATGGCGTCCAGCGTATTGCTCAGGCGATACAGCACCACACCCGGCACGCCCGCGACGATGAACCAGAACAGCGCGGCGAACACCGCATCGCTGCCGTTCTCCAGCACCGACTCGGTGGCCGCACGGGCCACGCCCTCCTCGTCCAGCTGCGTGGTGTCGCGGCTGACGATCCAGCCGACGCGGCGGCGTGCCTCGGGCAGATCATGCCGCCACAGCGCCTGCGCCACCGGCAGTGCATGCTCGCCCAGACTGCGCAGGCCCAGGGCCAGATAGAGCAGAACGATCTCCACCAGCCAGCCGACGGTCGGTAACAGGCTGAGCAGCCAGGCCAGCAAGGTCAGCGGTAGCACCGCCAGGCACCAGGCGGTCACCCCGTGGCTGCGCCAGCCGCGCGCCGCAGACCCGTTGAAATGCTGCTCCAGGCGATCGGCCAGGCGACCGAAGGCTACCAGTGGATGCGCCCGCTTCGGCTCGCCGAGCAACGCATCCAGCAGCAGCGCCGCGCTAACGGTGAGGAACAGACTCACTCGGCCCTCTGCGCGCAGGCACTGATCAGCGCATGCAGCTGGCGTACGCCGTCGGTCAGCACCGCCGGGCCGGGGTTGAGGATGTCCGGCGACTTGATCTCGTGCAGCTGGCCCGTGCGCACCGCCGGAATCGCCTGCCAGCCAGGCCGTGCAGCCACCTGTTCCGGGCGAAAACGGCGGCCGCACCAGGAGCCGACGATCAGCTCCGGCGCGCGGCGCACCACTTCCTGGGGGTCGTCGATGATCCTGTCCTTGGCGCGCTTGAACGCCGCCAGCTCGGCGAAGCAGTCCTCGCCACCGGCCAGTTCGATCAGCTCGCTGACCCAGGCGATACCGGAAATCAGCGGCTCGTTCCATTCCTCGAAGTACACCCGCGGCCGGCGCGGCAAGGCAGCGGCGCTGGCGCGGATGACATCGAGCCCCGCCTGCAGCTCACCGATCAGCGCCTGCGCGCGCTCGCCAGCGTGCACCAGCGCACCGAGCGTCTCGATCATGCGCAGAATGCCGGCGATATCGCGCTGATTGAACAGGTGCACCTCCAGTCCTTCGCGCGCCAGCTCGGCGAGCATGTCGCCCTGCAGGTCGCTGTAGCCGAGCACCAGGTCCGGCTCGAGGGCGAGAATCTGCTCATGCTTGACGCTGGTGAAGCCGCTGACCTTGGGCTTTTCCTTGCGCGCCTGCGGCGGGCGCACGGTGAAGCCGGAGATGCCGACGATGCGCGCCTGCTCGCCCAGCAGGTAAAGCGTTTCGCAGGTCTCGGTGGACAGGCAGACGATGCGCTGCGGCCCCTTGCTCATTTCGCCTCCCAGGCATTCTCGAAAACCAGTTCGTGCAGCGGTCGCGGCGTGGTCCAGCCTTCCAGTGCCAGCATCGGTGCCGGGTAGAACTCCTGCACCGGCCCGAGGCAGAGGATCGCCACCGGCTTGGCACCGCCCGGCATGCCGAGCAAGGCAGCCAGCGCGTCGGGATCGAACAGTGACACCCAGCCCATCCCCAGGCCTTCCGCTCGTGCCGCGAGCCAGAGATTCTGGATCGCGCAGGCCAGCGACGCGAGGTCCATCTCCGGCAGCGTGCGGCGGCCGAAGATATGTTGTTCGCGGCCATCCATCAACGCGGCGACCAGCAGTTCGGCGCAATCCTCGATGCCCTCGACCTTGAGCCGCATGAACTCGGCGGAACGATCGCCGAGCGCCTGAGCCGTGCGCTGGCGCTCCTCACCGACCAGATCGGCGATGGCCGTGCGCAACTCGGGGCGGGTGATGCGGACAAAGCGCCACGGCTGCATCAGGCCGACGCTGGGTGCCTGATGCGCAGCGTTGAGCAGTCTCGACAGCAGCTCCGGCGCTACCTCGCCGCCGGCGAAATGGCGCATGTCGCGGCGCTCGCCAATGGCCCGATAGACCGCCGCGCGCTCCTGCTGGCTGAAGGCATGCTCGCTCATGGCCGGAACAGCGCCGCGGCGGCTGCCGGATCGGACGGCAGGTACAGGTGGATATAGGACGCCGTCAGCCGCCCCCGGCGGTAGACCGCTTCGGCGGTGCGCTTGTAGTTCGGGCATTCGCCGCGAGCCAGCGGCTCAAGTGGCGACTCCAGCGCGGAATGGTGGAAGGTGTGCCCGCGCAGCCGCCCTTCCGGCAGCTCCACTTCCTGCAGCGCCAGCGCGGTCAGGCGCTTGTGCATGCGCGCCTCGCCGGGCAGCAGGCCGAGCATCTGCGCGCGCTCGTCGCCACGGTCGGTCAGCCCGTCGAGCAGGTAGAGCATGCCGCCGCACTCGGCGAGGATCGGCTTGCCCGCCTCATGATGCGCACGGATCGCCTCGGCCATTGGCCCATTGCGCGATAACGCGCGCAGATGCAGCTCGGGATAGCCGCCGGGCAGGTACAGGCTGTCCACGGCCGGCAAGCGGGCGAAGCGCAGCGGCGAGAAAAACAGCAACTCGGCGCCCAACGCCTGCAGCAGGTCGAGATTGGCCTGGTAGAGAAAGGCAAAGGCCGCATCGCGTGCAACGCCGATGCGCACACCCGCCAGCAGCGGTTCGAGCGGCGCACTGGCCGGCGCGGCGAAAGTGACCGGGGCAGGCAACTCGGTGTCCGCACTGAGTGCCAGGGCATCGGCCGCGGCATCCAGACGGGCGTCCAGATCAGCCAGCTCCTCGGCCTGCACCAGCCCCAGGTGCCGGCTTGGCAGTTCAACCTCGACACTGCGCGGCAAGGCGCCGTACCAGCGGATCGACTCCGGAAGACTGTCGCGCAGAATCTCGCCATGCCGGGCGCTGCCGACCCGATTGGCCAGCACGCCATCGAACGGCAGGTCCGGCTGGAAGCTGCTCAGCCCGTGCGCCATGGCGCCGAAGGTCTGCGCCATGGCCGAGCCATCGATGACCGCCAGCACCGGCACGCCGAAGCGCCGCGCCAGATCAGCCGCCGAGGGCGAACCATCGAACAGGCCCATCACCCCCTCGATCAGGATCAGGTCGGCCTCGCCCGCCGCTTCCCAGAGCAGGCGCCGCGACTCCTCTTCGCCGACCATCCACAGGTCGAGCTGATAAACCGGCTTGCCGCTGGCCCTGGCCAGAATCATCGGATCGAGGAAATCCGGCCCGCATTTGAACACCCGCACGCGCTTGCCCTGCCGCGCATGCAGCCGCGCCAGAGCGGCAGTGACGGTGGTCTTGCCCTGGCCGGAGGCCGGCGCGGCGATCAACAGCGCCGGGCAGTTTCTACTGGTCATCGNNCGCAAGGAAGCGCCGCGCAGACAGTACATCCAGTACGGCAAGCGGCGCTGACGCAGCGCCCGGCGCAGGGGTGAGCGAGAGCATCAGAACTCGACGCCTTTCTGCGCCTTAACGCCGGCCTTGAACGCGTGCTTGATCAGGCCCATCTCGGTGACGGTGTCCGCCGCCTCGGTCAGCCCGGCCGGCGCGCCGCGGCCGGTGACCACCACGTGCTGCAGCAGCGGCCGCGACTCGATGTCGGCGAGCACCGGCGCCAGCTCCAGGTAGCCGTACTTCAGGGCGATGTTCAGCTCGTCCAGCACCACCAGGCCGATCTCGGGATCGGTCAGCAGCTCGGCCGCCACCGCCCAGGCCTCGCGGGCCTTGGCGATGTCGCGCTGGCGATCCTGGGTCTCCCAGGTGAAGCCCTCGCCCATCACGTGGTAGCGCACCTCGTCCGGGAAGCGCCGGAAGAAGGCCTCCTCGCCGGTGCTGGCCGCGCCCTTGATGAACTGCACCACGCCGACCTTGATGCCGTGGCCGAGCGCCCGCGCCACCATGCCGAAGGCCGAGCTGCTCTTGCCCTTGCCGTTGCCGGTNNCACCAGCAGCAGGCCGTACTCGTCCTGCGCCTCGGCAATCTTCTCGTCGATCAGCGCCTTCTTACGCTGCATCCGCGCCTTGTGGCGATCATCGCGTTCGCTGGACTCGCTCATGCGCGGGCCTCGTCACGCTGCCCGGCCCAGGCGCGCAGGCCTACGAACAGCAGCGCGGCCACGCCGACATACAGCGCCAGGGTCGACAGGTAACGCGGGTAGTAGGTAGCGATGCGCTCGGCCAGCAGCGCCAGCGTCGGCTCGGGATAGCGCCCGGAGAAATAGAGGAAGCCGCCGCCGGAGAACAGGTAACAGACGAAGGCGCTGGCCATCACGCACAGCGCCAAGGTCGCCAGGCTGCTGAAATGGTCACGATGCCAACGGGCGTAAAGCCGGCCGCCCAGCCACAGCGAACCGTATGCCGGCACCAGCATCCAGTAGGCCGGCGACATGCACCAGTCGCTGACGCCGGCCCACTGGATCGCGGCGAAATCCAGTAGCGAGGCCTCGAGAAACAGTGCCGGAAACACCCACTTCGGCCGCACCAGCACGCCGGCGAGGAAGAACACCGCCCAGGACGCGCTGGGCAGGTTCACGCTGGCGAAGTGCTGTCCGCGGGTCATGGCCAGCAGCGCGGCAAGCGCGAGGCCGACCAGCAGCTGGTATCTCGGGGCAAGCTTGATCATTGCAGTCTCCTTCTGTGGGCGCGGGCGACATGCCCGTGCCGCGGTCTTACAGCGCCTGGTAGCGCACGGTCAGGTAAGCGGCCTGGCCGGGCTGGTTGTAGCCCTCGGCGGTCTCAAAGTCGGCGTCCAGCAGGTTGGCGACGCGCGCCTGCAGGCGCCACTCCGGGGTGATGCGGTATTCGCCACGCAGGTCGAGGGTGGCGTAGCCGGACAGCTCGCGGGTGTTGGCCAGGTCGTCGTAACGCTGCCCTTCGGCGTGCAGGCTGGCGCCGACGCTGAAGGCACCGAGCCGGCGGTCGAGGTCAAGGTTGAACAGCTGCTTGGCCCGGCGCGCCAGCTCGTTGCCGCGGTTGGCGCCAGCGGAGCGGTTCTCCGGCTCCAGCAGGCTGTAGTTGGCATTCCAGTCCCAACCGAACAATTGACTGCCGAGCACCAGCTCGACCCCGCGGATACGCGCTTCCTGCACGTTGGCCGGCGCGGAAATGCTGGCGTCATAGGCAATGAGGTCATCGACCACGGTGCGATAGGCATTCACCGCCCAATGTCCCCAACCGTGCTGACCGGCCAGGCCGGCTTCGAGACTGCGGGAGGTTTCCGCATCCAACGCCGGGTTGCCGTAGTCCGGGAAATACAGCTCGTTGAAGGTCGGCGCCTTGAATGCCGTGCCGTAGCTGATGGTGCCGCGCAACCAGTCGGTCAGCGCGTAGCCGTAGCCGATGTTGCCGGTGTCGTGCTGGCCGAACTGCTCGTTGTCGTCACGTCGCAGCGACAACTGCCAGTCATGGCGGCCGAGCTCGCCCAGGTACTGAGCGAAGTAGCCGTCGTTGTCCCGGGAATCCTCGGCATACGGCGTAGTGCCGTTGACCTCGTCGCGCTGGTGATCGGCACCCAGAATCAGCGTATGCCCCGCAGTCAGCTCAATATCGTTCTGCCAGCTGAGCGTGTCGCGACGGCTGTCGAAGCGTGAATAGAACTGCCCGTCCTGATAGGCATCGGATTTGTCTTCGCTGCGCCCGGCCTGCAGCGTCACCAGCCAGGGTTCCAGCGGACTGAAGCGCGCACGGGTGCCGAAGACCCTCGACTCACCATCGGCATTGGCGCCGAAGCCAATATTGCGTTTGAGTTTCTTGCTGTAGGAAACCTGGTCGTAGTCGTTATGGGATTTGGCCTGCAGCAGGTTGGCGTCCAGTTCCAGGCCGTTGTCGAAGCGGTAACCGGCACTCAGGGTCGCGGACAGGTTGCGATAGCCATCGGCGTCACGTTCGTAGCCGCTGGTGTCCGCCGACTTGACATTGATGCCGTCGGTGTCCGAACCGCTGACACCCAGGCTGTACCAGCCACGACCGTCGCTGCCGGAAACGCCGGCGCTGCCCGTGTAGGTGTCATGGGTGCCGTAGCCGGCCGAGAAGAACGGCTTGACGCCCTGCCCCTGGCCCTTGCGGGTGAATATCTGGATCACTCCGCCAATGGCCTCCGAGCCGTACAGGCTGGAACGCGGACCGCGGACCACCTCGATGCGCTCGATCAGCTCCAGCGGCAGATCCTGCAGGGCCGCGCCGCCGCCCGAGACCGAGCCGATCTTGATGCCGTCGATCATCACCAGCACGTGATCAGATTCGGTGCCGCGCATGAACAGCGAGGTGGACTTGCCAGGCCCGCCGTTGTTGGCCAGCGAAACGCCAGGCACCGGCTTGAGCAGCTCGGGTAACGAAGCCGCATGGCTACGCTCGATGCGCTCGCGGTCCAGCACGGTGACTGCGGCCAGGCTCTGCTGGGCGGTTTGCGCGGTACGGGTGGCGGTTACCACCTGCTGTTCGAGGTCCAGCGGGGCTGCGGCCAGTTGGCCGATGGAAAAGGGAAAACTGCCGAGCAGCACATAGGCCGCTGGCTTGAAACGGGGCTTGCAAGTCAAGGTTCAGGTCTCCGTCGTGCCCACCCGCACGACTGAAAGTCGACGAAGACAGACGGAGGAACCGCAAAAGGAAGTGAATACCGCGAGGGATACGCACCCGCCCAGCGCCCGCCGCACTGTCAGTGAAATGCGACAGGCCGGTCTCCGGGCTTGCGAGCGTCACCCTTGCAGCGTCCCGGAACCGCGCCTTCCCATGCGTTGAGCACAGTGGCTGATAGGGTTTCTCGACTCGCCTACCGTTGCTGGGGCCGAGCCGGAAGCTTCG
>DNMQ01000012.1 GCA_003488145.1 Pseudomonas sp. | reverse complement strand
GGTTTCGCCTGTTTCGTTTCTGCCGACCTGCCAACCGCGGAAGTTTCGTATGACCACTCCCACCGCCCTCAGCCTGAATAAGATCTATTCGGGCAAGGTTCGTGATCTCTACGAGATCGACGAGAAACGCATGCTCATGGTCGCCACCGATCGTCTATCGGCGTTCGACGTGATTCTCGCCGAACCGATTCCGGAGAAAGGCAAGATACTCACCGCGATCTCCAACTTCTGGTTCGACAAGCTCAACGGCCTGATCCCCAACCACTTCACCGGTGACAAGGTCGAAGACGTTGTGCCGGCAGCCGAGTTGCCGCTGGTAGAAGGCCGTGCCGTGGTCGCCAAGCGTCTAAAGCCGGTAGCAGTGGAGGCGATTGTGCGTGGCTACATCGTGGGCTCCGGCTGGAAGGAATACCAAAAGAGCGGCACGGTTTGCGGCATTCAGCTGCCAGCCGGCTTGAAAGAAGCTGCCAAGCTGCCGCAGCCGATCTTCACGCCCTCGACCAAGGCGGCAGTGGGCGATCACGACGAGAACATCTCGTTCGAGCAGTGCGAGGCTATCATCGGCAAGGAGCTCGCTGCCCAGGTGCGCGACGTATCCATCGCGCTCTATAGCGCGGCAGTCGAGTACGCAGCCACGCGCGGCATCATCATCGCCGACACCAAGTTCGAGTTCGGGCTCGACGACGACGGCACGCTGACACTGATGGACGAAGTGCTCACTCCTGACTCGAGCCGCTTCTGGCCAGCCGATAGCTACGAGGAAGGTAAGAACCCGCCGAGCTTCGACAAGCAGTTCGTCCGTGACTGGCTCGAATCGACCGGCTGGAACAAGCAGCCGCCGGCTCCGGCTGTTCCGGCCGACGTTGCGCAGCGAACTGCCGACAAGTACCGCGAGGCGCTGACCCGCCTGACGGTCTGACTGAACTGCATGACCAGGCTCGCCCTGCGTCCGCTCATGGTGGGACGCAAGAGACTGAAAACGGTAAAAAATCTATGCAGTTGGGGTTCGACAAACCTGCTCCAGCTGCTATGATGCGCGCCGCTGGAGAGATGCCGGAGTGGCCGAACGGGACGGATTCGAAATCCGTTGTACCCTCGCGGGTACCTAGGGTTCAAATCCCTATCTCTCCGCCACTACATATAGCCTAAGCCCCTGAACTCGACAGAGTCCGGGGGTTTTTGCTTTTTGTGGCCTCGGTATGCGGCGGCCGGGTTTGTCTGCTGCATGGCCATCACAGTGTTGTGCGAAGCGAGGGGAGGGTGATGTCGCAGCTACGGCGGGGCTTTATCCTGACTCGGCACTGGCGGGATGCGCCGGAGGGTACGGAGGTCAGTTTCTGGCTGGCCACCGACGCTGGCGCACGGCAGCTACGTGTCCCGCATCAAGATTCCGTCGCGTTCATCCCCGAAGAGCAGCGTCCTCTTGCTGAAGCGCTGCTACGTCGCGAGCGCGATGTGGAATTGCGATCGCTGGCCTTGTGCGACTTCCGCCATCGGCCAGTGATGGGGTTGTACAGCCGTTCGTACCGTCGCTTGCTGGATTGCGCGCGGTTGCTGCGTGAGGCCCGGGTGGACGTCTATGAGTCCGATATCCGTCCGCCCGAGCGCTACCTGATGGAGCGTTTCATCACCGCGCCGGTGTCCTTTTCAGATGCGTCTGGCGGTGACGGTGCGTCGATCGATGCGCAGCTCAAACCGGCGCCTGACTACCGGCCGAAGCTAAGACTGGTTTCGCTGGATATTGAAACTACCGCCCGCGGCGAGCTCTATTCGATTGCCCTGGAGGGCTGTGGCCAGCGTCAGGTCTACATGCTCGGGCCGAAAAACGGGCAGGGCACGACCGTCGATTTTTCTCTGCAGTATTGCGATAGCCGACGCGAGTTGCTCGAGCGGCTGAACGACTGGGTCGCCGAGCATGACCCGGATGCGATCATCGGCTGGAATCTGGTGCAGTTCGATCTGCGCGTGCTGCGCGATCATTCGCAGCGCCTGCAAGTGCCGTTGCGTCTGGGGCGCGGTGGTGCGGAGATGGAGTGGCGCGAGCACGGCGGTCGCGGCAATCATTATTTCGCCGCGGCCGCCGGGCGCTTGATCATCGATGGCATCGAGGCGCTTCGCTCGGCGACTTGGAGCTTCCCCTCCTTTAGCCTGGAGAACGTCGCCCAGACCCTTCTGGGTGAAGGCAAGGCCATCGACAATCCCTACCAGCGCATGGCGGAAATCGATCGCATGTTCGCCGAGGACAAACCGGCTCTGGCGCGCTACAACCTCAAGGATTGCGAGCTGGTAACACGCATCTTCGCCCGCACCGAACTGCTGACCTTCCTTCTCGAGCGCGCCACGGTAACCGGGCTGGCTGCCGATCGCAGTGGCGGTTCGGTCGCGGCCTTCGAGCATCTGTACCTGCCGCTGATGCATCGCCAGGGCTTCGTCGCGCCGAATCTTGGCGAGCGGCAGCCGGAGGCCAGCCCGGGTGGCTTCGTGATGAATTCGCAGCCGGGGCTTTACGAATCAGTATTGGTGCTCGATTACAAGAGTCTCTATCCGTCGATCATACGAACCTTTCTCATCGATCCGGTGGGGTTGATCGACGGGCTGCGCCAGCCGGATGACGAACAGTCGATTCCCGGCTTCCGCGGTGCGCGCTTCTCGCGGACTCGGCACTGTCTGCCGGCAATCGTGGAGCGCGTCTGGGAGGGGCGCGAAACGGCGAAACGCGAGCACAACAAGCCGTTGTCGCAGGCGCTGAAAATCATCATGAATGCCTTCTACGGCGTGCTCGGTTCCAGTGGCTGCCGTTTCTTCGATACGCGCCTGGCCTCGTCCATCACCCTGCGCGGTCACGAGATCATGCGGCGCACACGGGAGCTGATCGAGGCGCAGGGGCATGCCGTCATCTATGGCGATACCGATTCCACGTTCGTCTGGCTGCGCAAAGCGCATTCGGATGACGAGGCGGCGCTGATCGGCCGTCAGCTGGTACAGCACATCAATGATTGGTGGCGAGTGTATCTGCAGTCCGAGTACGGACTGGGTAGTGCGCTGGAGCTGCAATACGAAACCCATTTCCGGCGCTTTTTGATGCCGACCATTCGTGGCGCGGAGGAGGGCAGCAAAAAGCGTTATGCCGGACTGATCACCCGGCCCGATGGCAGCGACGGTATGGTCTTCAAGGGATTGGAAACCGTGCGTACCGACTGGTCGCCATTGGCCCAACGCTTTCAGCAGGAGCTCTACCAGCGCATCTTCCACCGCCAGCCGCACGGGGAGTACGTGCGCGACTACGTACGGCGCACGCTGGCCGGTGAGCTGGATGAGCTGCTGATCTATCGCAAGCGCTTGCGCCGCAGGCTCGATGACTACCAGCGCAATGTGCCACCCCATGTGCGTGCGGCGCGTTTGGCGGATGACTACAACGACCGTCAGGGGCGGCCTCGGCAGTATCAGAACGGTGGCTGGATCAGCTACCTGAT
>DNMQ01000013.1:2733-6189 GCA_003488145.1 Pseudomonas sp. | reverse complement strand
AGGCGCTCGAGCAGCGCCTGGGCCTGCGCGTAGGCGGCCGCCGGCGGCTTGTCGAGCCAGGCCAGCTCGTCCGGCTCGACACCCCAGCGCGCCAGTTGCAGCGCGACACCCGCAAGGTCCGCCTGGAGGATTTCCGCCTCGCCATAGGCCGCCAGCTGCGCGTGCTGATCCTCGGACCACAGCCGATAGCAGACGCCCGGCTCCAGGCGCCCGGCGCGGCCAGCGCGCTGCGTGGCCGAGGCGCGGGAGATGCGCCGGGTTTCCAGCCGGGTCATGCCGCTGCCGGGATCGAAGCGCGGCACCCGCGCCAGTCCGGCGTCCACCACGATGCGCACGCCTTCGATGGTCAGGCTGGTCTCGGCGATGTTGGTCGCCAGCACCACCTTGCGCATGCCCGCCGGTGCCGGCTCGATGGCCGCGCGCTGCTGCGCCAGCTCCAGCTCGCCGTGCAGCGGGCAGAGCAGGATGTCACCGCGCCCTCCCAGCTGATCGGCGAGCGCTTCGTTGACCCGACGGATCTCGGCCTGCCCCGCCAGAAACACCAGCACGCTGCCCTGCTCGTCCTCCAGCGCCTGCAGCACCGTCTGCACCACGCGCGGCTCGATACGCTCATTCGCCGCCACGAGACGACCCCAGCGCTGCTCGACCGTGTGCATGCGCCCCTCGCTGCGCACCACCGGCGCATCGTCGAGCAGTGCCGACAGGCGCTGGCCCTCCAGCGTCGCCGACATCAGCAGCAGCTTGAGCGGCTCGTCGCGCAGCAGCTGCCGCGCATTGAGCGTCAGCGCCAGGGCCAGATCGGCGTCCAGGCTGCGCTCGTGGAATTCGTCGAAGATCACCAGGCCGACGCCTTCTAGCGCCGGGTCGTCCTGCAGCCGCCGCGCGAGAATGCCCTCGGTGACTACCTCGATGCGCGTGTTCGGCCCGACCTTGCTGTCCAGCCGGATGCGGTAGCCGACGGTTTCGCCGACGCGCTCGCCCAGCTCAAAGGCCAGCCGCTCAGCCGCTGCGCGGGCAGCCAGACGGCGCGGCTCCAGCATGATGATGCTCTGCCCGCCCAGCCAGGCTTCGTCGAGCAGCGCCAGCGGCACGCGAGTGGTCTTGCCGGCGCCGGGCGGTGCTTCGAGAACGGCTTCGTCGCGCTGTTGCAGGGCCTGGCGCAACGCCGGCAGGACTTCGTCGATCGGTAGGGAATTCATGGGCACTCGCTTCGGGCAGACAATTCAACAACCGAGGCGCCCGCCCGAAGCTGGGCGCATCAGTTGACGCTATAGCCACGTCCGGTCAGGCAGGCGCCAAGGGCGCGCTTGTAGGTGTCGGCAACGCTCTCCGCCGGAGCCGTCCGGGCGCTGGCCGGATCGAAACCGCTCTGGCTCACGGCCCAGGTATGACACTCGTAACGGTCGCGGCTCTGCTGCTCGGCGCTCTGCCCCTTGGCCGGATAGGCGATGACATCATAACGCGTGGCCTCGCTGGCCGGCAGCGGCGGATGACTGACCGGCTCGTAGACATTGCGCTCTACATTCCACAGGTAATAGGTACCGGCGGCGATGAAGTAGAGCATGCTGCCGATCCAGATTTCCCGCGCACCGGCCGGCAGACCGTGGCCGTGACGCGGGCCCGGCACATACCGCGGCCCCGGTCCCGCCGGCCCTCTATGCGCACCCGGCCCGGGACCGGGTGGTGCGGCGGTGACCGGCAAGGCGATGCAGAGCGAAAGAACGACGCCAAGCGCGGCGCGCGGCAGTGACCTGGGCATGATTGAACTCCGGGATGGGATGAAATCGCAGCGCGATTATCTGCCCGGCCGATGCAGCGGTCCGTCAGGCCTCGGTAAGGACTGGGTAAAGCCACCCCATGCGTCAGCGCACACGCCGAACACCCGAGCCCGCGGCATGGTCTGATATCGAGAAAACATCATCCAGCTGTCTTCCGGCCCTTGTATAGTTGCGCCACTTTTCCAGGAGGTCCTTATGCGTACTCGTAACCGAATCATCGGCGGCGTGTTGGCCGCTTCCCTGTTCACCCAGCTGACCGCCTGCGGCACGCTGTTCTACCCGGATCGCCGCGGGCAGATCGAAGGCCGCATCGACCCGGCCATCGCCGCGCTCAATGCGGTCGGGCTGCTGTTCTACGTCATCCCCGGCTTGATCGCCTTCGGCATCGACTTCGCCACCGGCGCGATCTACCTGCCCGACGACGAGTACTCCATGGCCCCGGAAAAGCTGCAGGAAGCCATTGGCGCCGACGGCCAGATCGATCAGGCCCGCCTGAAGGCCATCATCGAGAAGGAAATCGGCCGCAGCCTGCCGCTGGACGACCCGCGCCTGATCCAGCACGACGGCAGCGTCGAGCAACTGGCCGCCTTCGGTCTGCGCCCTGCGGCCTGATGACTCGCGCGGATAACGGCCAGCGATGAGCATCAATCGTGACCACGCCCGGCTCATGCGCCGGGCGACCGCCGCAGCCCTGGCGACGGCGATCCTGCTGGCGCTGAGCAAGGCCGTGGCCTGGTGGCTGAGCGGCTCGGTGAGTCTGCTCGCCGGCCTCACCGATTCGCTGCTCGACGGCGCCGCGTCGCTGCTCAACCTGCTCGCGGTGCACTACTCGCTGCGCCCGGCCGACGACGACCATCGCTACGGCCACGGCAAGGCCGAGGCGCTGGCGGGGCTCGGCCAGGCGGCGTTCATCTGCGTCAGCGCGATCCTCGTCGGCGTGCAGGGCGTCGACCGCCTGCTGCATCCGCAACCGCTGGGCGCCCAGGGTGTAGGCATCGCGGTGATGATCTTTTCACTGCTGATGACGGCCATTCTGCTGAGGTATCAGCATCATGTGGTCAAGGTGACCGGCTCCACCGCCATCCGCGCCGACTCGCTGCACTACCGTTCAGACCTCTTGCTCAACACCAGCATCCTGCTCGCGCTGGTGCTGGCCAGCTTCGGCTGGGAGCGACTGGACGCACTGTTCGGCATCGGTATCGCGCTGTACATCTTCTGGAGCGCCATCACCATCGTCCGTGAGGCCGGCGCGGTGCTGATGGATACCGAACTGTCGCCGGAGATCAGCGAGCAGATGCAGAAGCTGGTCTGCGAAGTGCCGGGCGTGCATGGCTGTCATGACTTCCGCACACGGGTGTCCGGGACGCGCTGGTTCGTGCAGTTGCATCTGGAGCTGCCGGGGGACCTGCCGCTGTCGCAGGCGCATGATCTGTGCGTGGCGGTGGAGAACGCGATTCACGATCGCTATCCGAATGCGGAGGTGCTGGTGCATGCCGATCCGCTTGAGGTTGCGCCGCCGAAGCGGTGATTGGAGTTTTCGGATTCCATTTCCAAGGCACCACCACAACGCTCACAACGAAAAAGACCACGCCTGGGCGTGGTCTCTTCGATTCGTCTGGCCGATGATAACGGCTTCTTCGCGCGGCGCCTCGTGAGCACCGGGGGCCCGGACCGTCGG
>DNMQ01000013.1:0-2703 GCA_003488145.1 Pseudomonas sp. | reverse complement strand
TGCCGGGGGCTGAAGTTGAGATAAAGCTTACGCCGCACCACCCAGCACTCGATTGCGAATATTGCTGATCAAGGCATCACTTGCGCAATCAATCACCCGCCATTCATCATCATGCGCAATCCATTCCCAAACGAGCCTCTCCATGAGCAAACTAGATCGCTACGACCTGCGCATCCTCGCCGAATTGCAGCACGACGCCCGCATTTCCAACCAGGAACTGGCAGAACGCATCGGCCTGTCACCCTCGCCCTGCTCCCGCCGGGTCAAACAGTTGGAAGACGACGGCTACATTGCCCGCCAGGTCGCCCTGCTCGACCGCAAGAAGCTCGGCCTGACCCTTACCGCCTACGTGCTTATCGGCATGGACCGCCATACACCAGAGCGCTTCGAGCACTTCGAAGGCGTGATCGGCAAATGCCCGGAGGTGCTCGAATGCAGTCTGGTCACGGGGATGGACGCCGACTACCAACTCAAGGTCGTGGTGCCCGACATGGAGCATTACCAGCAGTTTCTGCTCGGCACCCTGACACGTATCGAAGGCGTCTCCAGCGTGCGTTCCAGCTTCGTGTTGCGCCAGGTGTCATCGAGTACGGAGCTGCCGCTGGAGCATTTGCGCAGCTGAGACATGGCTCACAGCTTGCGCCCATACATTTCGCAGGGTTACTGCCTATAATCCGCCCCCTTCTGCACCGCCTCACATAGGGATGATCCCGGCCGTGGCGGATCGTCCATCGCCTGCTCACCGGCGGGCCTCGCTGCAAAATGCCCTCGTGCAAGGGAATGCCCATGAAAGACACCAACCGCGTCATGCAGAGCTACGGCCGCTGCTGCGCCAGTCCCGACTTCTTCGATGACTTCTATGCGTCCTTCCTCGCCAGCTCGCCGGCGATCCGGGAGAAGTTCGTGCGCACCGACATGACCGCGCAGAAACAGCTGCTGCGCGCCGGCATTCTCAATCTGGTGCTGTTCGCCCGCGGCATGCCGGATACCAAACTCCGCGCGCTGGGCAAAAGCCATTCACGCGAGCAGCTGAATATCCACCCGGAACTCTATGACCTGTGGATCGCGGCGCTGCTGAAAACCATCGGCCAGCACGACGGGGAGCTGGAACAGCAGGACCTGCAAGCCTGGCGCACGGTGCTGAACAAGGGCATCGATGTGATCAAGGCGGCCTACTGAATACCGGTGAGACATTTCGCCGCACCGGCGCCCGCCTCGCGCGATCCGAACGCTTTCCGAGCTCGACCGTCCAACCAGCGGTGGCACACGCGCCGACTAATGCCGGCGTATACTGCGCCGCTTTCGCGCCCGGCCTGCCACGGGCGCATTCGTCGAAGTCACTCAGGAGATCCCTGTGGAGCCCGAAGTTTTCGAAAAGTGGATGATGATCGTGCTCGTCGGTGGGCTGATGGCCTTCATGGCGTTCATCATCTGGGACCTGGCCAAGAAGTCGAAGGCCGGTCGCCTCGGCACTGCCATCCTGTTTCTCGGTTTAGGCCTGTGTCTGTTCGCCTTTCTCGCCAAGCCGGTCATCGGTTACGTCATCGAAGTGACTCAGGGCATCCCGCACTGAATTGAGGCGCCAGCCGGTGCACTACAGCTGCGCCGGCGCCTCCCGCCACTCACCCGGCTGCAGGCCATCGAGCGCCCACGGCCCGATGCGCACCCGCACCAGACGCAGGGTCGGCAACCCGACCGCCGCCGTCATGCGTCTGACCTGGCGATTACGCCCCTCGCGAATCACCAATTCCAGCCAGCTGGTCGGCACGCTCTTGCGAAAGCGCACCGGCGGGTTGCGTGGCCATAGCTCGGGCTCGTCCAGCTGCCGCGCTTCGGCAGGCAGGGTCAGGCCGTCATTGAGCTGGACGCCATCGCGCAAGCGCTGCAGCTGCTCGGCGCTGACCTCACCCTCCACCTGCACCCAGTAGGTCTTCGGCAGCTTGTGCTTGGGGTCGGCGATACGCGCCTGCAACTGACCGTCGTTGGTCAAGAGCAGCAGCCCCTCGCTGTCGCGATCCAGCCGGCCGGCCGGATAGACGCCCGGCACTTGCACGTAATCCTTCAGCGTCGCGCGGCCATCGGCATCGTTGAATTGCGTCAGCACGTCGAACGGCTTGTTCAGCAGCAACAGGCGTGGCTCGGCCGGCGGTGCCTTGGCGACGCGCCGCGGCGCGGATGGGCGCGCGGTTCGTGCAGCCGGACGCGAGGATGGAGGACGCGGTGGACGGGGCATGGCGACGGGTCTCGATACGGGCCGGCCATGCTAGAAGTGACACCCGGCAGCTGCAAGTGGCGCAGCCACTCGGCGCGGCACTGAAATCGGGCAAAGCGGCCTCCCGCGGTGCACCACCGGCCTTTGCGTGCACCAGCATGGCTCACCGCGAAAGCAGCGCGATCAACCCCAGGTCGGCGCAAAGCTGCGCCGCAGAAGGCTTTGCGCCATTTGGCACGGATGCTGCCATTGCTCCTGGCGTTCCGATGTTTTCAGCCCACAGTTGCGCACGGATAGCCAAGGAGCCCCACAATGAAACGCCGTCCTCTGATCAAGACCACCCTCGCCGCCAGCGCCCTGATGCTCAGCGGCCTGTTCCCGTTCACCCTGCAGGCCGCCGAGACCATCAAGGTCGGCATCCTGCATTCGCTGTCCGGCACTATGGCCATCTCCGAGACCTCGCTCAAGGACATGGCGCTGATGACCATCGA
>DNMQ01000158.1 GCA_003488145.1 Pseudomonas sp. | reverse complement strand
AGGCCGATGGCACCGAAGGTCACGAGCTTGACGATGGATTCGAAGGCGATGGCGAACACCAGCCCTTCGTGCTTCTCCCGCGTGGCGATGTGGCGGGCACCGAAGAGGATGGTGAACAGCATGATCATCAGGCAGTAGCCCAGCGCCACGCGCTCCTGCAGCGGCTCGAGGGTCAGGATGCCGATGGCGTCGGCGACCGCCTGGATCTGCAGGGCCAGCAGCGGCAGCATGCCGATCAGCATGACGACGGTGGTCAGCGCGCCGCTCCAGGTGCTGCGGAAGCGGAACGCCACCAGGTCGGCCAGCGACGACAGCTGATAGGTACGAGTGATCCGCAGGATCGGGTAGAGCAGCACCGGCGCCAGCAGAAAGGCGCCGCACACGCCGAGATAGGTGGCGAGAAACCCGTAGCCATACTGGTAGGCCAGGCCCACGGTGCCATAGAAGGCCCAGGCGCTGGCGTAGACGCCGAGCGAGAGGGTGTAGGTCAGCGGGTGGCGGATGATCCAGCGCGGGATCAGCCCGCGATCGCTGACCCAGGCCACGCCGAACAGCATGAACAGGTAGGCGGCGCTGATCAGGATCAGGTGGCTCAGGCTAAAGCTCGTCTGCATCACGCTGGCTCTGGAGTATGAAGGTCACCACGATGAGGATCAGCCACAGCACGTAGGGCCGATACCAGGCCCCGTTGGGGTCGATCCACCAGTCCATGATGGCGGGGGAGAACAGATAGATCCCCACCACCAGGAGCAGCACCAGTCGGTAGATATACATGCCGGGTCTCGTGTCGGAAGTGGGGCGATGGTAGAGCAGCGGCGGGCGGCAAGCCACCTGCGGCAGGCAAAAGCTGGCGCAGCGTGGCAATCCGCCTAGCGCAGCTGCGATTCGGCCAGTGTCCGTGTGCGAGGGATGCGCTGAGCGTCCCAGTGCAGCACCGCCCAGGCAAGGATGTCGGCTGGCAGTGCGTCGTTCAGCTCTGTGGGCGGTTGCTGGCCCAGCGCGCGCAAAGCACGCAGCAGCAGCGGACTGGCCTCGTGAGGCTGCAAGGGTGGCGAGCGGTAACTCTTGCCCAGCTTGTGTCCATCCGGCTGGATGATCAGCGGCAGGTGCAGATAGCGCGGCTGGGGTAGACCGAGCACTTCCTGCAGGTACAGCTGGCGCGGCGTGGAGTCGAGCAGATCGGCACCGCGTACGACGTCGGTTACTCCCTGCCATGCGTCATCCAGCACCACCGCCAGCTGATAGGCGATCAAGCCGTCGCGACGACGGATCACGAAGTCGCCGACCTCGCGACCCAGATGCTGGCGGAATTCGCCCTGCACGCGGTCGGTGAAGCCGTACTCGCTATCAGGCACCTGCAGGCGTATGGCGGCGTCGTCGAGACCGTGGCCGGCGTTGCGGCAGAAACCCGGGTAGGGGCCCGGATAGCCTTCGAGCTGCTTGCGCGAGCAGGTGCAGGCATACGCCAAGCCTTCATCCAGCAGGCGCTCGATGGCGGCGCCGTAGGCGACCTGACGCTCGCTCTGGCGCAACATTTCGCCGTCCCATTCGAATCCGTAGCTCGATAGCGTCTCGACGATGGCTCGCTGGGCGCCGGGCATCTCCCGTGGCGGGTCGATGTCTTCCATGCGCAGCAGCCAGCGGCCGCCGACCGCGCGGGCGTCAAGATAGGAAGCGAGGGCGGCCACCAGTGAGCCGAAATGCAGATAGCCGCTGGGTGTCGGGGCAAAACGGCCGACGTAGCGATGGGCTTGGGACGGGGCAGGAAAGGGCATGTTGGGGCCGGCGCTATCTGGGATGGCGGGGCGGATGAAACGCTGCAGGGGCTGGAAATGAAGCGGGGCGCCGAAGCGCCCCGTTCGGGATCAGGAACCGATCTGCTTTTCCTTGATCTCCGCCAGCGTCTTGCAGTCGATGCAGAGCGTAGCGGTAGGGCGGGCTTCCAGTCGGCGGATGCCGATTTCGACACCGCAGGACTCGCACCAGCCGTACTCGTTGTCTTCGATCAGCTGCAGCGTCTCGTCGATCTTCTTGATCAGCTTGCGCTCGCGGTCGCGGGCGCGCAGTTCCAGGCTGAACTCTTCTTCCTGGCTGGCACGGTCGGCCGGATCAGGGAAGTTGGCAGCCTCGTCCTGCATGTGGTGCACGGTGCGATCGACCTCTTCCATCAGCTCCTGTTTCCACTTGTTCAGGATGCCGGTGAAATGGGCGCGCATCTGGTCGCTCATGTATTCCTCGCCCTTGCTTTCCTTATAGGGCTCGAAGGCGCGAATCAGTTGCTTGCTCGACGGTGTTTCTTTGGTAATGGGCATGGATGAACGCCTCTCGCTATGTCCATTGCGCAGGATGATTTGTCCCTTGCCGACCCGTGCCGGCCCTGCGGCTGCAAGCGGGCGAACTTACCAGATCGGATCGGGACGCGCTACTCCCGAATCCAACAGTAACTGCAGCGGCATCAGGACCTTGGGTAGAATTCACGTTTCGTTCTCAACAGGAAGGTCAGATGACCTCGTCATACAGTGCGCGCAGCCGCGCAATAGAACCTTTCCACGTCATGGCGCTTTTGGAGCGGGCCAACCAACTGCAAGTTCAAGGCCACGACGTCATTCATCTGGAAATCGGCGAACCGGACTTCACCACCGCAGCGCCCATCGTGGCTGCAGGTCAAGCCGCGCTGGCCGCTGGGCATACGCGCTACACACCCGCCCGCGGCCTGCCGCAGTTGCGTGAGGCAATCGCCGGCTTTTACGCGCAGCGCTATGGATTAACCATTGACCCCGAACGCATCCTGATTACGCCCGGTGGTTCCGGCGCGCTGCTGCTGGCTGCCAGCCTGCTGGTGGATCCGGGCAAGCACTGGTTGCTCGCCGATCCGGGCTACCCATGCAATCGGCATTTTCTGCGCCTGGTCGAAGGCTCTGCGCAACTGGTGCCGGTCGGCCCGGAGGTTCGTTATCAGCTGACCCCGGAGCTGGTCGAGCGCTACTGGGACCGCGACAGCGTCGGTGCGCTGGTCGCGTCGCCGGCCAATCCCACCGGGACGCTGCTGGATCGCGAGGAGCTGGCTGGGCTTTCGGCAGCGCTGAAAGCGCGTGGCGGCCATTTGGTGGTCGATGAGATCTACCACGGACTGACATATGGCGTGGACGCGGCAAGCGTGCTGGAAGTCGACGACGACGCCTTCGTGCTCAACAGCTTCTCCAAGTATTTCGGCATGACCGGCTGGCGCCTGGGCTGGCTGGTGGCGCCGCCGGCAGCGGTTCCGGAGCTGGAGAAGCTTGCGCAGAACCTCTACATCAGCGCCCCGAGCATGGCTCAGCACGCGGCCCTGGCGTGTTTCCAGCCGGCGACGCTGGAGATTCTCGAGGCACGCCGCGGCGAGTTCGCCCGCCGCCGTGATTTCCTCTTGCCAGCCTTGCGGGAGCTCGGCTTCGGTATCGCGGTCGAGCCGCAGGGCGCGTTCTATCTGTACGCCGACATCAGCGCCTTTGGCGGCGATGCCTATGCGTTCTGCCAGCACATGCTGGAAACAGAGTTCGTCGCGATCACCCCAGGCCTGGATTTCGGTCGTTTCCAGGCCGGACATCATGTGCGTTTCGCCTACACTCAGGACCTGCCGCGCCTGGAACAGGCTATCGAGCGCATTGCCCGCGGCTTGCGCCGCTGGCAATCCTGATGCGTTTCGCGCAACCGCTGGAGCAAGGGCGGCTGGTCAGGCGCTACAAGCGTTTTCTTGCCGATATCATCACCGACGACGGCGAAGCGCTGTGCATCCACTGCCCCAACACCGGCTCGATGCTCAATTGCATGGGCGAGGGTGCGCGGGTGTGGTTCCAGCGCAGCAGCGATCCACGGCGCAAATTGCCGGGGACTTGGGAGCTGGTCGAAACCCCGCAGGGGCGGTTGGCATGCGTGAACACGGCGCGGGCCAATCCGCTGGTCGAGGAGGCACTGCTGAACGGGCAGATTGCCGAGCTGGCCGGTTTCACGACGCTCAAGCGCGAGGTGGCTTATGGCGTGGAGAACAGCCGGGTGGATTTTCGTCTCGACTACGCCGGGACTGCCGCCTTCGTCGAGGTGAAGAGTGTCACCCTCGGCTTTGCCGAAACGCCAGTGGCGGCCTTTCCCGACGCCGTAACGACACGCGGCGCCAGGCACCTGCGTGAGCTGGCGACGCTGGCCCGTGCCGGTGTGCGTGCGGTGCAGCTGTACTGCGTCAATTTGAGAGGCATCGAAGCTGTGCGGCCGGCCGAGGAGATCGATCCGGCCTATGCCGCTGCGCTGCGGGAAGCGCAGGCGGCAGGCGTGGAAGTGCTGGCTTACGGCGTCGATCTTTCCGTCGAGGAGTTGCGTATTGCTGGCCGATTGCCGGTATTGCTCTGATGGGTGGACGGTCGTGACGGTTGGAAATTTTTCTGCCCGGCTCGGGAACAAAGCGCCTTTCGTCTGGCCTCAACGAGGCTGGAAACCACATCCATCACATACGGGAAGGCTCTGCTCCGCTGTTCGACGCGGCGTTACGACGCGTTCCAGCCCGTTTTCGATGGCTCCTGCGGCGTCAGCGCGACATTTCTGATGCGCGTGTAGCGCCGTGGATGAAACTAATTTCGGACGCTCGCGCCTGGCGCGGGCGTCGTCGATGAGGCTACAAAGAATGCGAATCCTCGTTTGCGGTGCCGGCGGCCAAGTGGGTCGAGAACTGGTGGAACGGGCAGCAAGTTTCGGGCTGGAGGTGCTGGCGCCTGCACGGGCCCAGCTGGACATCGCGCAACCCGAGCAGGTTGCGGCAGTGATGCGTCAATGTCCCGGGCTGATCATCAATGCGGCCGCCTATACCCATGTGGACAATGCCGAATCTCATCGTGAGCAGGCCTATGCGGTGAACCGCGACGGCGCACGCCACCTCGCCGAGGCGGCCGAGCACGCTGGCGTTCCGTTGTTCCATATTTCCACCGACTATGTGTTCTCCGGTGAGGCCGATCACCCCTATACCGAGAGCGACGAAACCGGTCCGACCGGCGTCTACGGAGCGAGCAAGCTGGCGGGCGAGGAAGCGATCCGTGGGCGTCTGCAATCGCATCTGATCCTTCGCACCAGCTGGGTGTATGGCGTGCACGGGCACAACTTCGTCAAGACCATGCTGCGGCTCGCCCGGCAGCGCGATGCGCTTGGCGTGGTGAGCGACCAGATAGGCTGCCCGACCCAGGCTGGCAGCATCGCTTCGGTGTTGCTCGAACTGGCACGCCGCTACGCAGCCGGCGCGGATCTCGCCTGGGGGGTGTACCACTACAGCGGCGTACCGGCTTGTTCGTGGTACGACTTCGCCGTGGAAATATTCCGTCAGGGCGAAGGCGCCGGGCTGATCTCGCGGCAGCCGACGGTGTCGCCGATTGCCACGGCGCAGTACCCGACTCCCGCCCGGCGGCCGGCCTGGTCGGTGCTCGACTGCAGCCGCTTCGAGTCGACCTTTGGCCTCGCGCCCCGTCACTGGCAGGAAGACCTGGCCGATGTGCTGGCGATCCTGCGTCAGCAGGAGCACCCGGCGATCAGCCGTGAGCGGTCCTCCCGCGCCTGACAGAAAGTGCACGGCAGTTACCCGGCGCCGTGCGATTTCCCTGACCTCCGGTGTATTCTTGCGCCCCCGCGCCAAGGCGTGGCCTGACGTTCGGCTCTAGAAGGGGCGCAGCATGGTAGTGGTGTTGGCAATCCTGCCGATCTTCGGTCTGATCACGCTCGGCTATCTGTTCGGCTGGCGGCAATGGCTCAACAACGAAGGAGCGGCCGGGCTGGCCAGTGTCACCTTCAAGCTGTTCATGCCGGCAGTGCTGTTTACCGGGATCGCCCGCGCCGAGCTGAGTAATGGCATGTCGCCAATGCTGCTGCTGGCCTATTTCGTACCGGTGCTGCTGGTGTTCCTGCTGGTCAATCTGGTCGCTCACCGCCGCGCCGGGCGCGCCACTCCGCTTGGTCTTACGGCCGCCTACTCGAACAACGTATTGGTCGGCATCCCGCTGGTGACCACGCTGCTTGGCGCTGAAAGCCTGGTCTATGTGTTCGCCATCTTGGTGTTTCACAGTCTCGTCCTGTTCTCGCTGCAGAGCTTCTACGCGGCACTGGGTGACGGCGACAAGGTCAGCGCTCCGGCGCTGCTGAGGAATCTGGCGAATCCGCTGATCATCGGTCTGGTGCTCGGTGCCCTGTTGAATCTATCCGGGCTCGAGCTGCCCGAGCCGCTCTGGCGCGTCGCTGTATGGCTGGCGCAGGCGGCATTGCCCTGTGCGCTGATGGTGCTGGGCATCAGCCTGTCGCGCTATCGCCTGCGGCCAAACGGGACGGCGCTGCTGCTGACGCTGGTCAAACTGGCGGCGTTTCCGGCACTGGTCTGGTGGCTGAGCGGGTTGCTGCCAGGGCTGAATCAGGATGCACGCAACGTGCTGGTGCTGCTTGCAGCCTGCCCGAGCGGCGTTAACGTGCTGGCGTTCGTCAAGCATTCCGAGGACACGCGAGCGGTAAGCTCGACCGTGTTTCTCTCGACCGTGACTGCAGTCATCAGCCTGCCGCTATGGATGCTGCTTGCTGCTGGCTAGTCAGCGATTAGGGCTCCGCTGCAGTTTTGACGAACGGCTCCGGGACAGGACTGTCACAAAAATCACAGACCTGAAAAAACCGGAGAGCACGGCATGTTGAAATTCATCGGTGGGACCGCAGGCATCATCTTCATTATCGGCCTGATCGTGGTGATCGGGATATTCAAGCTGCTGTTCTGACGAGCGGGGGCGACAGGCCGGCCGGCGCAAGCCCGCCGGCCTTTTTCATGCGCGGCTATTTGTTGCTGCGCGGTTCCTGCGCCGAGGTTGCCATGATGTCCTCGAGTCGCAGGCCGGTCAGCCCGTGGATGGTGCGCCAGAGGTAGAAGAAGATCGCCATCATCATCAACATGCTGGGAATGGCGATCATCGGGTAGCTGAGCAGGGTCATGCGGCCCAGTTCGGCGTTGAAGGCTTCGCTGCCGGCGGGGCTGTTGACGATCCATTTGGCCAGCACGTAATTCATGAACGACGAGAAGAAGAAGGTGCCGCTGAGCAGGTAGGTCGCCCGCAGCAGCCGCGTTTCGAAGTGTTCGACCTGGCCGTTTTGCTCGAGCTGTTCGTGGATCTTGTCCACGTTGAGCACTTTAGGGTTGTACAGCAGGGTGCGAATCAGCGGGTAGCGGGTGCGCGTCGAGGCCAGCACGGCGATGCCGATGATGCCGGGAACCGCTGCTTCCTTGATGGCGAGCCACTGGGTATCGAGCTGAAGCAGCCCGATGCCGCCAGTCAGCAGCACGCTGATCAGGCCGAGCAGGGCTATCCAGTTGAACTTGCGGTATTTGGCCAGCTCCCACAGCCCCCAGCCCAGCGGAAAGGCCAGGGCAAGCAGCAGTGCACCATCGGCGCCGAGGCGGTCTTCACCACTGAGCTTCATCAGGATCAGCGAAGGAATCAGGATGCTGACGGCCAGGTCGATTAGCGGGCGCGGTTTGTGTTCGGCGTGGGTCTGGTCGGTATCGGTCATGACATCGGGTTGGTCTGGAGAGGGCTGCATGATCGCCTGTGTTGCGGTCATTCGCCATACCATCTTCGTCGGGATGGCGATTGGTATCGTTTCCCCAGCATCAATGTTCGGACGCTGCGCTGCGTTTCGCGCGCCATTGGCCGTACTCGAATATCAGTACGACGATCATGGCCAGAGCGAAGGGCAGTAGCAGATAGAAACCGCGGAACACGATGAGTGCTGCCAGCACGTCCACCGTGGGAATTTCCGGAAGGGCGGCTACGAAGGTCAGCTCCAGCACACCGAGCCCGCCGGGGGCGTGGGACAGCAATGCCAGGGTGAAGGAGGCGAGGAATACGCCGAGGATGGTCAGATAGCCCGGGTTGTGTTCCGGCGGCAGCGCGAAGTAGATGATCGCCGCGGCACAGAGCAGCTCAAGCGGGCCCGCCAGCAGCTGACGGCCGACGATTGGCAGTCGCGGGTACTCGATGTGCCATTTGCCCAGCCGCCACGGTGGCAACTGACGCCATGCGCCGAACGCATAGAGCGCGACCAGCATGAGCAGGGTCGAACCGACGGCGATGGATACCCAGCTGTCGCTATCGACAGCCCGATGAAGAAGCTGCGGTTTCAGAATCAGCACGGCGCCCCCGGCGAGCAGGGTGCCCAGCGCGAAGGTCAGCGAGCAGAAGACGATCAGGATGCCGATTTCCTGGGGAGTCAGGCCCCGGCTGCGGTAGGCGCGATAGCGCACCAGGGCGCCGGAAAACACCGATGCGCCGATGTTGTGCGCCAGCGCGTAGGTGGTGAAGGAACAGAGTGCGATGAACCACCAGGACATCTTCTTGCCCAGATGAGCCATCGCGATGCGGTCGTACCAGGCCAGCGCGACATAGGCGCCCAGGGTCGACAGCGCGGCCAGCAGCCAACGCCGCGCGCCGATCGCCTGCAGGCTGTCGGTAAGCTCGCTGAGCGAGATGTTGCGAACTTCGTGGTACAGCAGGTAGCCGGACAGCAGCACGGCGAGGACTCCGATGAGGGTCCAGGCGACATCGCTCCGCTTCATCATCACGTGGCTCCTTGAGGGAAGAGGATTGGCCACGTCTTGCGCTGAAGCACACTCATCCCTGATCGACCGCCATGCCAAACCTCTACCTGTTCTCGAATCGTCAAACAATCGGCAGCTGGCGACCGGTTTTGTTCAGTTTTTCACCCAAGTGGTCTTCTCGCTCGGACCGGTAGGAGGAGGTTCCGCTTGGATTGGTATCTCGCAGGAGAGCGCCGATGCCAGGGCGGTCGTCTGGGCATCGGTAGCCTGAGGCGATGCTGTGCATGTGGTGTAGGGGGTGTAGAAGCGGTACCAGTGCGGTGCTTGCCTGGAAACTGGGATGTCGACTGTTGTCAGGGATTGGAAGCCTGCGGGGACGGTAGGGCGCGGTCAGTCGACGCTCTCTGCCTGCTTGACGCGAACCCAGTGGTCGACAAGTTCGCGCAGGTTCGAGAGTTCCACCGGCTTGGCCATATGACCGTCCATGCCAGCTTCTCGCGCGCGGTCGCGGTGCTCGCTGAGGATATGCGCAGTCAGGGCAACGACGGGAGTACGCCGGCGCGCATTCCTGACTTCCCATTCACGCAGCTGGTGAGTGGCCTGAAAGCCGTCGAGCACGGGCATCTCGCAATCCATCAGGACCAGGTCATACGGCTGCGCCTTGATCGCCTCCAGCGCCTCTTCGCCGTTGCAGGCGGTGTCCGGTTGCAGGTTGAGTTTGTTCAACATGCCGCGGATGACCTTGGTGGAAATACTGTTGTCCTCGGCGACCAGGATGCGGAAGTCACTCGGGACTTCGAGCGCGGGCAGGTTCTGCGGCACCGTTGCCTGGCGCTGCTGAGTGCCCGGCTGGCGCTGCGCGAGTTCGTCGGCCAAGGTGGTCTTCAGCGTGTAACCGGCGACCGGTTTGGCGAGGATGCGCTTGATACCCGCATTGCGCGCAATGATCTTGCTCGGTGCGCTGCTCATGCCGGTGAGCATGATCAGCAGGACGTCATGGTTGAGGCTGTAATCTTCCTTGATCTTGCTCGCCAGCTGCATGCCGGTCATGCCGGGCATGTCCTGATCGAGCAGGACCACATCGAAGTATTCCTTGAGGTGCGCCTTGGTCCGCAGCAGGGCCAACGCCTCCTTGCCCGACGCAACGGCGCTGACCTCCAGGCCCCAGCCGCTGCATTGCTGGACCAGTACCTTGCGGCAGGTGTCGTTGTCATCGACGATCAGCAGC
>DNMQ01000299.1:7735-11160 GCA_003488145.1 Pseudomonas sp. | reverse complement strand
CTCGACCTGCGCTGGCAGGCGCCCGCCGGCTGCCGCCTGCCGCGTGATCGCGAGGACATGCTCGAGCTGCTGGGCAATCTGCTGGATAACGCCTGCAAGTGGGCCCGTAGCCGCGTCGACCTGAGCATCGAGCGCAGCGGCGATGGCTTCGTCCTGCTGGTGGACGACGACGGACCGGGGATTCCGGCGGCACAGCGCGAGCAGGTCATCAACCGTGGCGTACGGCTGGACGAGTCGGCGGAAGGTCACGGTCTGGGGCTGGGAATCGTCAGCGATATCCTGACGGCCTGGCGTGGCGAGTGGAGTCTTGAAGAAAGCCCGCTGGGCGGTTTGCGGGTGCGCATCGCACTGCCGGCGACGCGCTGAGCATCATTGCGGACGAGCCAGTTCGTTACGCATGTCTTCGAGTATGGTTTCGACCAGCAGGGTGTTCTGCACCTGGTGCCCGGCCATGATGCGCGTGGCGTGGGTGCCATTGATCGGATAGCCGACATGCACCAGCAGGCGACCGTCCGCTTGCGGCTCGACGCGCGTGCGGTACTGCGAGGTGAAGGTTTCGGCCAGGTAGCGGGAAAGAGTCTTCATGAAGCATCTCTAGCAATGAGCCTGAGACAAAGACCCTGTTCATCGCTCGGAGATTCATGCCGTCCATCGGGAATCCACTGATCTTCATAGAACTGTAACCCTCATCACCCCTTCCGATCGCCGCTGCCATAGGCCAGCCAGGCCAGAAACAGCATTACAACGAACGCCATGCAGGACATCACAAACGCATTGATCATCAGGCTCATGTCAGGGTCTCCTCATCCACCGGATCGAGTTGAAACATACCCCGAATATATGTAGCGTTGCGCGACACGTCGACCTGCTCGACATAGGCATGTAAATCTATGGAACAGGTGCAGAGGCGATGAAACGCAAGCAATCGATCAGTCAGATTCGCTGGGACCTGGCGCTGCGCTACCGGCTGATCGAGACCATCGCATGGTGGGAAGGCCGTCTGACCACGGGCCACCTGATGCAGAGTTTCGGCATCAGCCGCCAGCAGGCATCGAAGGACATCAACACCTACCTGAACGAACATGCGCCCAAAAACCTGACATATGACCGCCACCTGAAGGGCTACAAGCCGACCAAAGGCTTCCAGCCGCTGTTCATCGACGGCAGCGCCAGCGCCTATCTGCATTTACTCGACCAGAACCGTGTGCGCGCCCCGCATATCGAGGGCCTGGCGCTGGCCTACGCGCATACCGAGGTACTGCAGGTGCCGGACCGCAGTATCCGCCCCGAGGTGCTGCGGCCGATCCTGCAGGCCTGCCGCGAGGGGCTGCGGCTGGAGAGCGAGTATGTCTCGCTGGCCAATCCCGAGGTGGAAATCCGCGTGATGGCGCCGCACACGCTGGTGTTCACCGGCATGCGCTGGCATGTGCGCGCCTACTGCGAGAAGAACCGCGAATACCGCGATTTCGTGCTCAGCCGCTTCCGTGGCGAGCCGGACCTGATGGACACCAGCGAACACACCCGCGAACAGGACGAGGCATGGAACACGCCGGTGACCGTGCTGATCGAGCCGGACGCACGATTGAGCCCTGCGCAGAAGGCGATCATCGAGGTGGACTTCGGCATGGTCGGGGGCCAGCTGCCGGTTGAGACGCGCGGATCGCTGGTGCAGTACGTGCTGCAGCGCTTCGGCATCGACCCGAACACCGTGCAGGCCAATGCGGCGGCGCAGCAGCTGCAGGTGGGGAATCTGCAAGCGTTGAAGGGGTGGTTGTACTCGTGAGGGCTTGTGGGGGTGGTCGTGACCGTGAAGGGCCGCTGCCTCCATGTGGGAGCGGTCTTAACCGCGAAGAGCGTCGGCACGGATTTCGGTATGTGAGCGCCGCGCTTTCCTGGGCCTGGAATCCGGGTTGCGCCTCTCACGGCGCGTCACTTTTTCTTGTCTGGCCAAGAAAAAGTAACCAAAAAGAAGGCCACCCCGGCATCCGGCCCTTCGCTGCGCGAAGGGTACCCTCACTCCATCGCTATTCCAGGGGCACGCTGCGAAGGGCCATCCATGGCCCTGCGCAGCTCTCGCGGCATCCATGCCGCTCAACCCCTTCCACAGCGACTACGTTCGGCCTCCTGACGGGGACTTGGGTCCGAGTCGCCTGTGAGTTTCCGAGAGATAGTAGAGGCGAAAGTCTGTGCCGTTTATCGCGTGCAGAACCAATGATGGTCCCTACGCCCTGTGTATTGCCACGCGGATCAACCAAGCAGAGTGTAGATGTGGCCAATTACAACGCCCCCCGCCCATTGCCATTTGCACAAGCTTTCAGGCAACACCAAACGCCCCTTTCAGGAGGCCGAATGGAATCCGCGTGGAGGGGAGTGAGCGGCATGGATGCCGCGAGAGGCGTAAAGGGCAATGGATGGCCCTTGTACGCCGGCCCCCGGAACGTGGATGAAATGAGGGAAGTCTCGCGCAGCGAGACCCGGATGCAGGGGCAAGCGTTTTTGCTTACTTTTTTCGCGACTGAAAAAAGTGAGTCGCCCAGCAGGGCGAAACCGGCGCCTCATACCGGCACGAAGAGCGGCAGCCACCTAAAAACTCAAAAACCAACCAGCTTCGCGGTCAAGACTGCTCCCACAAGCCTTACATCCGACGCAACCACCCACCGCCCATCCCAAGCCAGCGGTTCGCCACTGCACCCGCCCACAATGAGCCTGAGCCCATGCGCCTGATCCACACCTCCGACTGGCACCTCGGCCAGACCCTGCACGGCCAGGACCGCGACTACGAACACGCGCAATTTCTCGCCTGGCTGCTCGACCAGCTGGTCGCCCAGCGCGCCGACGCCCTGCTGATCGCCGGCGATGTGTTCGACACGGTCAACCCGCCACTCAAGGCCCAGGAACGCCTCTACGATTTCATCGTCCGCGCCCACGAAAAACTCCCGCAGCTGGACATCGTGATGATCGCCGGCAACCACGACTCGGGCGGGCGCATCGAGCTGCCAGCGCCGCTAATGAGGCGCCTCAACGCCCATGCCGTGGGACGCATCAGCTGGGTCGCCGAGGGCCAACTGGATCACCAGCGGCTGCTCGTACCGCTGCATGACGCCAATGGCAACACCGCCGCCTGGTGTCTCACCCTGCCCTTCCTGCGTCCGGCCGAAGTCACCGGAATGGAACTGGGCGATGACTACATGGCCGGCATTCGCCAAGTCCACGAGCGGCTGATCGCCGCCGCCGAAACCGCGCGCCAACCGGGCCAGGCGCTGGTCGCTATGAGCCATGCGCACATGGCCGGCGGCGCGGTGTCGGAGGAATCCGAGCGCAATATCGTTATCGGCAACGCCGAGGCCCTGCCAGCCAGCCTGTTTCCCGAATCGGTCGCCTACGTCGCCCTAGGCCACCTGCACAAGCCGCAGCAGGTCGCCGGG
>DNMQ01000299.1:0-7626 GCA_003488145.1 Pseudomonas sp. | reverse complement strand
CGCCGCGCTGGAGGCGCTGCCGCCCACCGGCCTGTTCGACGACCACCTGCCCTGGCTGGAGGTACGCGTGCTGCTCGACGAGCCGCTGCCGGACCTGCGCCAGCGCATCGAAACCGCGATAACCGGCAAGGCCTGCCGCTTGGTGCGCATCGCCAGTGAATACGCCGGCAAGCGCGGCGAGATGGAATCGGAAGTGCTGCTCGGCCTCGACCAGATCAGCCCGCAGGAGCTGTTCGCCCGCGCCTGGGAAGAACAGTACGGCAACCCGGCGGACGAGCAGGCGCTGGAGGATTTCGCCACGTTGCTGCAACGGGTCGAGTTCGCCCATGCGGAGGGCGACCAATGAAAATCCTCGCCATCCGCCTGAAGAACCTGGCCTCGCTGGCCGGCGAGCAGGTCATCGACTTCACCACAGAACCGCTGGCCAGCGCCGGTCTGTTCGCCATCACCGGGCCCACCGGCGCGGGCAAGAGCACCATTCTCGATGCCTTGTGCCTGGCGCTGTTCGGCAGCACGCCACGGCTCGACAGCGTCTCGCCACTGAACAAGGTCCCCGACGTCGAAGCCGAGATCGGCGGTGGCGACGAACGCAATCTGCTGCGCCGCGGTTGTGGTGCAGGGTTCGCCGAGGTGGATTTCGTCGGCGTCGACGGCCACCGCTACCGCGCGCGCTGGGAGGTCAGGCGTGCCAAAGAGAAGATCGACGGCAAACTGCAGGCCAGCAGCCAGAGCCTCACGGATCTCGACAGTGGCACGCTCCTGGCCAGCGGCAAGAAACTCGAATTTCGAGCGCTGCTCGAAGCCCGTCTTGGGCTGAATATGGCTCAATTCACCCGCGCCGTACTGCTGGCGCAAAGCGAATTTTCTGCCTTCCTCAAGGCAAAGGACGACGAACGCGGCAGCTTGCTGGAAAAGCTCACCGATACCGGCCTCTACAGTCGCCTCGGCCAGGCCGCGTTCGAGGCCGCCAAGCAGGCGAAGGAGAGCCTGACTCGCCTTGAACAGCAGGCCGGCGGCCTGCAGCCGCTGGAGCCCGAGCAGCGTGAAGTACTGGAGCGCGAACATCAGGCCCAGCTCGAAGAATTGAAGAAGCTGCAACAGCAGCTCAAGGAGCTGGAAGCCCAGCGGCAATGGCTCAGCGAACTGCAGCGCCTGGAAAACGAGCGCGAAGCCGCACGCCAGCAGCTGCAGGACGCCGAAGGCGAGCGCGAGAGCCTGACCGAGGCCCGCCGTATTCTCGACCTGTTCGAACGGCTCGCACCGCAGCGCCACCGATTTCTCCGCCAGCAGGAACTCGAACCGCTCCTGGGCAAGGCCGCCGACAGCCTCGCTCGCCTGCAGCACGAGGCACAAAGCCTGCAGCAACGTCTCGACACCTTGCAGAGCGAGTGCGAAGCGGCCGGCAACGACCTGCGTGCGGCCGAACAGGCGCGCCAGGACGCCGAGCCGCGGCTCGTCCAGGCGCGCCGTGAAGAAGAACGCCTACAGCATCTGAACGCCGACCTCGCCTCGATCCGCGAAGAAAGCGTCCAGGCCGATGCCGCGGCGAGCACCGGCGAGGCAACGCTCAAGCAGCTCGCCGAGCAGCAACAGCGCGCCGCCGAACAGCTAGCAACGCTGACGCAGCAACTCGAGACGAGCGCAGTGCTGCAACCACTTTGTGCAGCCTGGGGCGGTTACCGTCCGCGTCTGCAACAGGCCGTCCAGCTGGCGGCACGGCTGCAGCAAGGTCAGGGCGAACTCCCGGCACTGGAAGCGCAGGCCAAGGCTGCCGAAACCCGGCAAAGCCAGGCGCGCGAGGCGCTGGACAATCTGCAACGCGAGCGCGACAGCGAACTAGGGCTGGCCGAACAGCTGGCCCAGCTGCATCGACAGCTCGACGAATGGCGCCAGGCCGAGCGCGAAACCGAGGCCCTGCGCGAACTCTGGGCGCAGCAGCTCACGCTCACCGCCAGCCAGCGCGAACTGAGCGACGCCCACATCCGCCAGCAGGCCGAGCTGGACAGCCTGGTACCGCAGGGCAAACAGCTTCGTAGTGACCGTGATGCTGCCGAGCAGGCGCTCAAGGTCACCCTCGCCCTGCTTGAACGCCAACGCCTGGCACGCAGCGAGAATGTAGAAGCGCTGCGTGCGGCGCTCGTCCCCGGCGAGCCCTGCCCGGTCTGCGGCAGCGACGAGCATCCCTGGCAGCAGACCGACGCGCTGGTCGCCAGCCTAGATCAGCACGACGACAGCGAAGCCGCGCGCGCGCGCCAGTCGCTGCAGGAACAGGACCAGCGTCTGCAGGAACTGCGGGATCGCCATGTCGCGCTCAGCACGCAGTTGCGCCAGACGCAACAACGCCAGGGCGAAGTCGAGGCGCAGCTGCAGGCCCTGGCACCGCGCCTGCTCGCCCTGCTCGCCCTGCCCGCACACTCGCGATCGCTTGAGCAGCCGGAAGCCGAGCGTTCGCAATGGCTGGAAGCGCAGCTGACGACACTCAAAGACCAGATCGCCAACACCAGCCAGCGTCAGCAGCAACTGCTCGCGCTGCAACAGCGCAGCGAAACCCTGCAGCAGGCCTGGCAGGCCGCGCGCGAGGCCTGCGTCGAGGCGACCCAGCAACTCGCCCGCCAACGCGATGCCCTGGCCCGCGACAGCCAACAGCTCGAAGAGGAGCTGGCGGCCTTCTCCGAACTGCTGCCCACCGAGCATCTCCGGCGCTGGCGCGAAAATCCGGCACAGACCTTTATGCAGCTGGACACCAGCATCGGCACGCGGCTGCAGCAACTGCAGGCGCAGACCGAGCTGGCCGATGAGCTGCGCCAGTGCGAGCAGCGCCGCAGCGACGAGCAGTTGCAACAACGCCATCGCCAGGAGAAACAGGAAAGCTGCAGCGCACGACTGACCGAGCGCGAGAAGCTGCTGCTGGCCTGCCAGCAGGCGCTGCGGACCAGCCTTGGCGAGCAAACCAGCGCCAGCGCCTGGCAACAGCAGCTGGACGCGACCATCCAGGCTGCGCGTCAAACCCAGGCCGAGATCGATCGGCAGCTCAACGAGAGCAAGCTTGGCCTGACGCGGCTGCACAGCGAGCAGCAGAACTGTCGCCAGCGCCAAGCCGAACTGGAACAGGAACGCGACACGCTGAATGCGGAACTGGCCACCTGGCGCACCAGCCACCCGCAGCTGGACGACGCCACCCTCGCCCAGCTGCTGCACATGGATGACCAGCTGATTGCCGAGGCGCGCCAGCGCCTGCAACAGAACGCCGAAACCCTGACCCGCTGTCGCGAGCGTCTGGACGGCTGCCTCAGTCGCCTGAACACGCACAAACTGCAGCAGGCCGAAACGCCGGACATCGAACGGCTGCAGCAGCGCCATGCCGAGCAACTGCAGCAATGCGAGCAGGCCGACCAGCGCTGCGCGGAAACCCGCGCCCAGCTGGTCGACGACGACAAGCGCCGCAGCCAGAGCCAGGCGTTGCTCGCCCAGATCGACGCCGCACGGGCCGAGCATCAGCGCTGGGGGCGCATCGCCGCCTTGATCGGATCGAGCGACGGCGGCGCCTTCCGCAAGATCGCCCAGGCCTACAACCTCGACCTGTTGGTGCAGCATGCCAATGTGCAGCTGCGCCAACTGGCCCGGCGCTATCGGCTCAAGCGCGGCGGCAGCCCGCTGGGCCTACTGGTCATGGATACCGAAATGGGTGACGAGCTGCGCTCGGTGCATTCGCTGTCCGGCGGCGAGACCTTCCTCGTTTCGCTGGCCCTGGCGCTGGGCCTGGCCTCGATGGCCTCGAGCAAGCTCAGGATCGAGTCGCTGTTTATCGACGAAGGCTTCGGCAGCCTCGACCCCGAGTCGCTGCAGATCGCCATGGACGCGCTGGATTCGCTGCAGGCCCAGGGCCGCAAGGTGGCGGTGATCTCCCATGTGGCGGAAATGCACGAGCGCATTCCAGTGCAGATCCAGGTGCGCCGGCAGGGCAATGGGCAAAGTGATCTACAGATTGTCGGGGGGCTTTCATAAAGCTCGGCGCTGTCGCGCAGACATGCCGCCGTCGCTTGGCGACGGTCGGCACGACCTCGGCGGCTTCGAGCCCAATGTAAGCGCCCGCAAGTCAGCGCCGATCGCTGAACATTGCGCACCATCGCGGCTGGATGTTTTTCGAGCAACGCTCGAGCGGCCCTGGGACGCGGCTTTGCTTGGAAACCACTGTCCTTGCGGCCATTCGTCCGCTTGTGTTTCCCCAGCACCAGCCGTAAGGTTCGCGCGTTTTCTTATCCGCCCAGGTGTGCGCGACCGCAAGGTCCGCATTAAACGGGAAGCCGGTGCGCTCGATGAGCAAGGCCGGCGCTGCCCCCGCAACGGTAATCGACCGCGATCCTCAGGGATCGCCGTCCGCTCCACAGCCACTGTGTTCCGACATGGGAAGGTGAGCGTGATGCGTGTCGAAAGCCCGGAGACCGGCCTGACGGATTCGACTGG
Source organism: Pseudomonas sp. (assembly GCA_003488145.1). Taxonomy (GTDB): domain Bacteria; phylum Pseudomonadota; class Gammaproteobacteria; order Pseudomonadales; family Pseudomonadaceae; genus Stutzerimonas. The sequence continues at coordinate 3,162 of DNMQ01000299.1, read as the reverse complement.
TGTTGCGGAGGGCAGCACCGTCAAGCGCTGCTGCCCGTCATCCCCCGCGCTTGTTCCTGCCCTCCTCAAAAGTCTGCGATCTTTTGAGGAATTCCAAGAATGAAACTGTCCCGACTTGCCCTGGCCGTGGCGCTGCTGCCTGGCGTGCAGGTGTTTGCTGCTGAGCAGGAGCTGCCAAGCATGCTCATTACCTCCGCCCGCCAGGCTGAACCCCGCGCCCAGGCGACGGCAGCCAATACCGTATTCACTCGCGCGGATATCGAACGGCTACAAGCCCGCAGCGTGCCCGAGCTGCTGCGGCGTGTGCCAGGCGTACAGGTGAGCAGCCCTGGCGGTGTGGCGTCGCTGTCGCTGCGCGGCACCGGCACCGCGCAAACACTGGTGCTGGTCGACGGCCAACGCATTGCCTCGGCCACCAGCGGTTTCGCCCGCCTCGACTACCTGGCTATCGACAACATCGAGCGTGTCGAAGTGATCCGTGGCCCGCGCTCCTCGCTTTACGGTGCAGATGCCATTGGTGGCGTCATCCAGATCTTCACCCGTGGCGGCAAACCCGGAATAAATCCGGAAGTCCGCTTGGCCGCCGGCAGCGACCAGACCTTCCAGCGCAGCCTGAGCCTGGCAGCCGGAACGGAGCAGACCCGTGTCCATCTAGGCGCCAGCCTCGATGAGCGCGGCGGCTTCGATATCACCCGCGACAACCGCGGCGCCGACCGGGACAACGATGGCCAGCGCAACAAGGCCTTGCACCTGAAGCTGGATCACCAGTTCGATGCAGACTGGAAGGCCGGCTTGAGTCTCAACGACCAGCGCGGCAAGAATGAGTACGACGATGCCAATGATTTCGGGCCCGGAAGGCCGCAGGACGAGTTTCGGGTCAGCAGTTACAGCGGCTACCTGGACGGTCAGTTGACCCACATGTGGAATAGCCGTCTGGAACTGGGTCGCAGCTTCGATCGTAACAAAGTGGTTGGCGCCGGCAGCGGCGGGAATAATGGGGTGAGGGAAACCACACGGCACTCAGCCGCTTGGATCAATCGCCTGCAGCTGAGCGAAAGCCAGCAACTGAGCCTCGGCAGCGACTGGTACGAGGATCGCCTCGACGCCACCACTGCCTATCAGGAAGACAGCCGCGACAATCTCGCCTTCTTTGCCCAGCACAGCTTCCAAGGCGAGCTGATCAGTACCGAGCTCGGCCTACGTCACGATGACAACCAGCAGTTCGGCAGCCACAACAGCTGGAACGCAGCGCTCAGCATGCCGGCAGGCGAGTCGCAGCGCTGGATTCTGAGCTATGGGGAAGGCTTCCGCGCGCCGACATTCTCGGACCTCTATGGACCGCCAGGCTGGGGCGCAAATCCTGATTTGGAGCCAGAAATAGCGAAGACTTATGAGCTGCAATGGCGCGCTGACCTGGCCACCACTCAGCTCGAAGCTGCGCTCTATCGTACCGACGTCGAAGACATGATCGCCTGGGACGGAACCCGGATGGAAAACGTCAGCCAGGCACGGATCAACGGTTTCGAAGCTAGTGCGGCGCGCGAACTGCTGGGTTGGCAAGCAAACATTGGCGTGAGCATCATCGACCCGCGCGATCGGGACAGTGGACGGGTACTACAACGTCGCGCCAAGCGCTCGCTGAGCCTGGACGTGGATCGCCAATTCGGCGCATTCGGAGTCGGCGCGACCTGGCAGGCCTTCAGCCAGCGCTTCGATGACAGCGCAGTCAACGCAAGTTTCGCGTCCGAGCGCACCACGATCCCGGGTTATACCGTGCTGAACCTTCGTACGAGCTGGCAGGCAACACCCGAGCTTCGCTGGGAAGCCAAGCTGGATAACGTGCTGGACAAGGACTATCACCTGGCGCTGTACCAGCGCGAATTCGCCAACATGGACAGCGTCTACGGATACAAGGAGCAGGGCCGCACCGCGCTATTCGCCGTCATCTGGACTCCGTCGCTGTAGTCGCGTTAACCGGCGCGCCCGCTCAGGGCGCTGCCGCCATCACTTCGCAGAGCTTCCCGATCGCCCCCAGCATCTGGAAGCTCGGCCGCTCCAGCCCCTTGTCCGGCACCTCAAGCAATCGACCGCTGCGCACAGCACTGAGCTGCGGCCAGGCCTGCCACTCGTTCAGCTGCGCACCACTGCCGGCCAGAATGACTTCAGGATCTCGAGCAAGCACGGCTTCGATGCTGACCTGAGGTGCCGCCAGGGTCAGATCGGCGAAAACATTCTGCCCACCACACACCTCGATCGCTTCGCTGATGATCTGCTGTCCGCCGAGGGTATACAGCGGGCGATTCCAGATCTGATAGAACACCCGCAGCGGTTGCTCACGAACATACTTCCGGCGCAGCTCGACCAAGCCCTGGCGAAAACGCTCGGCCAGTCTCTCCCCTTCCTCGGCTCGATTGACGGCATTGCCGACTACGACGAATTGTTCGGCCAGCCTTTCGAGACGGGTTTGCTCGACGACCAGAACAGGAATACCGAACTGCTGCAGCTGCTCTCGCTGGCTACGCGGCACGCTGTCCGGCCAGAGCAGGACGAGATCAGGACGCAGGCTGAGCAGGGTTTCCATCTCCACCTGGCCGTAGCGCCCAACCGAAGGCACCGACTGCAGCGCAGCTGGCCGCTCGCCGCCATCCAGAACGCCAACCAAGCGGTCGGCGGCATCGAGTTCGAGCATGATCTCGCTGAGCGATGGCGCCAGGCTCACCACCCGCTCGGCAGCCGTCGCAGGCAATGACGGCAGGGAAACCAGCGCGGCGAGCAGCAGGCGTCGCATCAATGCAATTGCCGCGGAATGCGGTAGAGCACCAGCAACACCAGGCTGCCAAATACCAACAACAGGCGAGCAACCGGCTCCATGCCGAATAGCGCACCCGCAGCGCCGAACCAGGCCGGTAATGAGGCGATCAGCAGACCGCGACGGCGCACACGCCGCAGATCGCTCCAGGCATCGTCTTCCTCCGGGCCATTTAGCGCCTGTTCGGTGGCGATCAGAGCATGTTTGAAGCGGGTGAAGGCTCGCAGGCTGAAGAACAGCGAAACCAGGCCGGCAGCGAACAGCGGCAGCCCCCAATCGGCAAACACCACCGATGTGCGCCCAAGCACCAGCACAGGCAGCACCATCAGCAGCGTATGCAGCCAGCCGTCACG
>DNMQ01000297.1 GCA_003488145.1 Pseudomonas sp. | reverse complement strand
AGCGCCTCGGCCATGCCGGCGGGCAGGTTCGGTGCCGGGGTTTCCTCCAGCACCTTCTGGTTGCGCCGTTGCACCGAGCAGTCGCGCACGCCCAAGGCGATCACGTCACCCTGGCCATCGCCGAATACCTGCACTTCCAGGTGGCGTGCGCGCTCGATGTACTTCTCGATGAACACGCCTGCGTCGCTGAAGTTGTTCTGTCCCAGGCGCTTGACCGCCTCGAAGGCGTCCGCCAGCTCAGCGGCCGAGCGGCACACGCGCATGCCGATACCGCCCCCGCCTGCGGTGCTTTTCAGCATCACCGGGTAGCCGACCTGCCCGGCGGCGCCGAGAGCATCGGTGAGACTGTCGAGCAGCTCGGTGCCTTCCAGCATCGGCACGCCATGTTGCTTGGCCAGGGCGCGGGCGGTGTGCTTGAGGCCGAACACGCGCAGCTGCTCCGGCGTCGGGCCGACGAAGGCGATGCCCGCCGCCTCGCAGGCCTCGGCAAAGGCGGCGTTTTCGGAGAGAAAGCCGTAGCCGGGGTGGATGGCTTTAGCGCCGGTTTCCCGGGCGATGCGGAGAATCTTCTCCACCACCAGATAGGTCTGCGCTGCCGGGCCTTCTCCCAGGCTGTGAGCCTCGTCGGCCTGCTGGATATGCAGGCTGGCGGCGTCGGCCTCGGAGTAAACGGCGACGCCTTTCACGTCCAGGTCACGTAGCGTACGCAGGATGCGGCAGGCAATGGCACCGCGGTTGGCGATCAGGAGTTTGTCGAACATCTTCAGTAACCCTCGAAGGGCTGGCGGGCCGTCCCGCCTTTATTCATCTGCGCCACGGCCGTCCGTGGTTGGAGAGGGTGTCTTCGCTGCCAGCAACTCGGGCCGCTGCCCGGCGCGCGCCTGCAGCAGCGGCAGCAAGTGGCGTCGCAACAGCGGTATCAGTCCCACACCAGCACCTCGGCAGAGGTCGGGTTCCAGCCGTTGCAGGGGTTGTTCAGCTGTGGGCAGTTGGAGATCAGCACGATCACGTCCTGCTCGGCCTTGAGCTCCACGTACTTGCCCGGCGCGGAGATGCCGTCGGCGAAAGTCAGGCCGCCTTCGGGCGTCACCGGGACGTTCATGAAGAAGTTGATGTTGGCGCCGATGTCGCGCTTGGTGAGGCGGCCGTCGTTGAGGCTGGCGCGCAGGAAATTGTCGCGGCAGCTGTGCATGTAGCGCTTGTCCAGCGCATAGCGCACCACGTTGCTCTCCTGGGCGCAGGCGCCACCGAGGGTGTCGTGGCGACCGCAGGTATCGGCGACGATAGTCAGCAACGGATTGCCGAGGTTGGAGAAGAGCACCGTGCCGGTGGTGAGGTAGACGCGGTTCTGTTTGCGCAGGGTGCGCTGCGGGTCGTAGCGCTCGCGAGAATTTTTCGCGCTGAAGAACAGCGTGTCCACGGCCTGGTTGCCTTCCAGATCGAGCAGGCGCAGGGTCTGGCCGGCCTTCACTTCGAACAGGTACGGCTCGCCAGCGGGGATTTCGTGGCGGAACACGGCGGTTTCAGGGTGCAGGTTGCTTGCAACGATCGTCATCTCGGCACTCCTCAGACGTACAGCCGTTCGGTGTTATGGAAGGCGCGGCCGTTCTCCGGCCGCGAGGTGCGGCAGAGAACACTGATGCCGTCGCTGGCGACGCTGTGCCAGCTGAGCTGCACCGGTTTAGGGGCGTAGTCGGGATTCGGGTCCAGCGGATGCTGCAGCGCAGTGAGGATCACCAGCGTGTCCATCGGTGCGTACAGCTCGACGTAGTCGCCGGGCTGGCTGTTGCCGGGCTGAAAGGCGAAAGCGCCGTCGGCATCGACATCCACCCGACTGAACAGGTTGAGCACCATCAAGAGGTCCTGCAGGTTCAGGTCCCACTTGCCCATTTCCACCAGCAGGTTGTCCGTGCCGTTGCGGAAAAAGCCGTTGCGCAGTTCTTGGTAGCGTCCCTCGCCGTACTTTTCGGTCACCTCTTCGGCGTTGAGCACGCCGCCGAAGCTGTCGTGCCAGCCGCAGGTGTCCGCGGTGATGGCGGCGAGCACGCGGCCCATGTCCGAGTACAGGCAGTGGCCGGCGGTGAGTTTGGCGGTGTGCTGGCCCTTGAGCGTGTCTGGCAGATTCAGTCGCTCACTCTTCTCGTGCGCGTTGAGCAGCATCAGGCTGACGTTGGCGCCGCCTTCGAGATCAGTCAGGCGCAGCAGCTGGCCGCGTTTGAGGACGAAGGAGGTGTGGCCGCCGCCGGGAACGGTTTCCTCGTACAGCGTGGGGCGGATCGCGAGTGAAGCGCTCATGTCAGGCTCCTTGATAGGCAGTTCGAAGTGGCTCGCTGAGGGCAGCCGGAAGGCCTGTGGACGCGCCGGGTGCGTGGCGGCCCTCGTGCAGCGGAATGTCATAGGTCACCCGCGCGCCATAAGCGCCTGGGGCGTGGGGATCGATGCGCGGCTTGTCGAAGACCAGGATGCGGCTGCCGAGGGTGAAGCCTTCCGAGAGGTCGTGGGTGACCATGAACACGGTCAGCCGGGTTTCCTGCCACAGCTCCAGCAGCAGCGAATGCATGTCCTTGCGGATACCGGGGTCGAGGGCGCCGAAGGGCTCGTCCAGCAACAGTACGCGGGGCTTCATCACCAGTGCCTGGGCGATGGCAAGGCGCTGCTGCATGCCGCCGGAGAGCTG
>DNMQ01000298.1 GCA_003488145.1 Pseudomonas sp. | reverse complement strand
CACCTGGTGCCCCACGTGATCCCGATCGGGTTCCCCGCCGAAGACGACTACACCGTCTCCCAGCAGCTCCAGCAGCAGTATCCGGAGCTCAAGCTGGCGCCGCGCTTCAAGGGGCCGATCGAAGCCAAGTCCTATATCAGCGGCATGGACTTCTTCGTCGGCGCACGCATGCACGCCACCATTGGTGCCTTTTCCGCGGCCTTACCGGTAGTGCCACTGGCCTATAGCCGCAAGTTCGCCGGGCTCTATCAGTCGCTCGACTACCACCGCGTGGTGGACCTCAAGACCGAGGACACCGAGAGCGCACTGGAGCTGGTTCTTGCGCATCTGGACAACCGTGAACAGCTCAAGGCCGAAGTCGCCGCCAGCGGCGCGATCATCCGCCGCAAGCTGGACGCCTACAGCGTGGCGCTGGAGCAGATCCTTGCCACCCTGCACCAGCCTCAGGCCGCGTATCAGAGATAACCATGCGCGATCACGCCCTGATGGGGGTTACCACGGCGGCCCGCACCGCCGTGCAGCTCGGCACCCTGCTGATCCTCGCGCGAACGCTGGGGCCGAGCGACTTCGGCTTCATTTCGATCGTGATCACCTGGTCGACCATCGTCGCCCTGGTGACCGACTACGGCTTCGGCATGCGCGCGTTGCGCGACATCGGCGCCGAGCGCCATCGCGCGGGCGAGATCATGTCCGCCAGCCTGGCGGCGAAGTCCGTACTGGTACTGCCGGCCTGCGTCGTGCTGCTGCCGATCATCCTGTTCGTCCTCGATCTGCACACCACCGAGCGCTTTGCCGCAGTGCTGTTCCTGCTCGGCACGATTGCCTCCTCCTATGGCGACCTTGGCCTGACGGTGTTTCGCAGCATTGGCCAGTTCCATCGCGAGACGAAGATCGTGGCTGCGACGGCACTGGTGCATTTCGTCCTGATCGGCGCGGCGATCCTGCTGCGCAACGATGTGCTGGCCATCGGCGTCGCCTTTCTGGTGTCACGTCTGATCTACGCGACTTTCGCCCTGCGCGCGCTGTCGAAGATCCTCGAACTGGGCGGCATCCTGCGCAACTCCTGGAAGGTGCTGGCCGAGCGCTTCAGGTCTTCCACCAGCTTCGCGGTGGACAGCGGTGCGACCAACATCTTCGCCCAGCTGGACGTCATCCTCGTCAACCATCTCGCCGGGCGCGAAGCCGCAGGCATCTACTTCGCCGGCTCGCGGCTGGTCCAGGGCGCGGTGCCGTTCAGCGTGCTGCTGGCCAGCGTGCACATCCCGCGTTTCGCCTACCAGCTGCACAACAAGACCGCCGGGCTGGCCCGCTATGGCCTGCGCATCCTCGGCGAGTATGCGGGCATGGGACTGGTGTTTGCCCTGGCGTTCTTCTTCATCGGCCCGCTGTTCACCGACTACTTCCTCGGCGCCGAGTACGCCGAGCTGAACACCCTCTGGCTGGCCTTCGCCTGCTTCACCGCGGCGCGCTTCATCGCCGCCGGCCTGGGTGTACAGCTGATGGCGATGGGCACGGGTTTTCTGCGCACCTTCGGAATCATCGCCTCGGGCGTGATCACGGTGCTCTGTTACTGGATTTTCATCCCCTCGCACGGGATACAGGCGGCTCCCTGGGTGTCCACTCTGGGCATGGTCGTCCTGACACTTATCTACGGTTATGCGGTGCTCAACATCTATCGCAAACGGCGCCAGCCGGCATGACCGCACTCGTTAAATACTGCCGGTCGCGCATCGCGCTCGACTGGCCGCTCAAGGGAAGGCAGGTATGAAAGCTTCATTGAATCGCGTGCTGAACAACGACTTGTGCAGCGGCTGTGGCATGTGCAGCTCGGTCGCAGACGACGACGCCATCAAGATTCGTCTGACTGGCGATGGCTACCACCGTCCGGTCCTCAACAGCCAGTACCAGAACAAGCCGGTGGCCAACGCGCAGACCAGCGCCGCTTTCGCCAAGTCCTGCCCGGCGCTGAATCTGGATATTCGCCCGTACAAGTCGGAGAACTACCACCCGATATGGGGCGAGATCCTCGACACGCTCAAAGGCTACGCCGCCGATAACGAGATCCGTCAGGCTGGCTCGTCCGGCGGCGTGATCTCGGCGCTGGCGCAGTATTGCCTGGAGAACAAGCTGGTCGACGGCGTGATCCAGATCCAGGCTTCGCAGACCGATCCGCTGGAGAACGTCGCCACCATCAGCCGCTCGCGGCAGAACGTCATCGCCTCTTCCGGCTCTCGCTACGCGCCGGCCAGCCCGGGCGAAGCGCTGAAGTGGGTGGCCATGTCCACCGAGAAATACCTGTTCATCGGCAAGCCCTGCGACGTCGCCGCCGTGCGCCAGATGCAGCAGCACAACCCGCGGCTGAAGGACAACATCCCTTACATCGTCTCCTTCATGTGCGCCGGCACGCCGAGTCTGCAGGGCACCGAGCAGGTGCTGGACAAGCTGGAGGTCAAGCGCAGCGACGTTACCGCCTTCCGCTACCGCGGCGACGGCTGGCCGGGGCTGACCAAGGCCACGCTGAAGAATGGCGACGAACGCACCATGACCTACAACGACTCTTGGGGAAAAGTGCTCAACCGCCACCTGCAGACCCGCTGCAAGATCTGCCCGGACGGCATCGGCGAATTCGCCGACATCGTCTGCGCCGACGGCTGGGAAGGCGA
>DNMQ01000161.1 GCA_003488145.1 Pseudomonas sp. | reverse complement strand
TGCGCATCGTGCCCTGGTGGATGGTCGCGCTGTTCACCCTGATGTGCCTCGGGGTGATCTACGGCGGCTTCGCCTGGGTCCTCGGCGAACAACGCGAGAGCGTGCTGCAGCCCTATCGCTCGCTGGACATGGATGCCGGCGACTCCACCTTTTCAGGGATGAAATGAGATGAAGACGTTCTTCGGCAAACTTGGCGCCGTGCTGCGCCGAACCTGGGTCTGGAGCCTGCTGCTGGTCCTGCTGCTGGCGGTTCTGGTGTGGTTCATCGGGCCGCTGCTGGCGGTGAATGACCACCGCTTCTGGGAGTCATCCAGCAGTCGTCTGCTGAGCATCAGCGTCCTGTTCCTCGGCTGGGGCCTGGCCATGGTCTTCGCCAGCTGGCGCGCCAGCGCGCGCAAGAAGCGCGATGCCGAGGACCAGGACATTCAGGAGCAGCTACGCCGCGACGGCCTGATCGGCGAAGAGCAACAGGAGTTGCGCCATCGCTTCAGGCAGGCGCTGCGCACCCTGAAAACCTCCAGCCTCTACCGCGGGCGCAGCGAGAAATGGCGCAGCGAGCTGCCCTGGTACCTGCTGATTGGCCCCCAGGGCAGCGGCAAGACCAGCCTGCTGGATTTCTCCGGGCTGGATTTCCCGCTCAACCGCAGCGAGCAGCAGCGCCTGACCAAGGACGTCTCTGGCACCCGCTACGCCGACTGGTATTTCGCCGATCATGCCGTGCTGATCGATACTGCCGGCCGTTACCTGACCCAGCCCGACGCCGCCGTCGACGGTAGCGCCTGGGACACCCTGCTCGGCCTGCTGCGCAAGCGCCGTGCCCGACCGCTCAACGGCGTGCTGGTCAACCTGCCGGTGGATCAGCTGCTAAGCGGCAATGAACTGGAGCTGGAGAACCTTGCGCGTCAGGCCCGCCAGCGTCTGCATGAGATTCACCAGCGCCTGGGCGTCGATGTACCCGTCTATCTGGTGCTGAGTAAGGCCGATCGGATTCTCGGTTTCGACGAGTTCTTCGATCAGCTGTCCCGCGAGGAAAGCGATCAGGTACTCGGTGCCAGCTTCCGTAAGGAGCAGAATGGCAGCGATGCGCAGGTGGTGCGCGAGGAGTTCGAGGAACTGCTGCGCCGGCTGAACAGCCAGGTGATCATGCGCATGCACCAGGAACGTGACAGCCAGCGCCGCGGACGCATCCTCGACTTTCCGCATCAGCTGGGGCAGATCGGCGAGCGCCTGAGCCTGTTCATCGAACTCGCGTTTACCGGCAACCGCTATCAGCGTGCCAGCCAGCTACGTGGCTTCTACCTGACCAGCGCGCCGCAGCTACGCGAAGGTCTCGACCCGCTCACTGCCGGCATCGGCCGCCAGCTCGGCCTGGCCAGCAGAGCACTGCCGACCTTCCGCAGCGGTCGTGCACGCTTCATCAATCAACTGCTCAGCCGGGTGATCTTTCCCGAAGCCGAACTGGCGGGCCTCGATCAGCGCGAGGTTCGCCGCATCGACTGGGGCCAGCGCGCGCTTTATGCAGGCGCCTTCGGTTGCCTGGTGCTGTTCGGCGGCGCCTGGGCACTGAACTTCTCCAGCAACCACGAGCGCCTCGAACAGCTGCGCGGCATCGCCCAGACGCTGGGCGGCGAACGCAAGACCATCAAGGTGGAAGACGAAGCACTGCGCACCCTCAAGGTGCTCGATGGCAGCTACGCGGCAACCCAGGTATTTCCGCTCAGGGACGATGTGTCCTGGCTACGCCGTGGTGGCCTGTATCAGGGCGAGGCGGTCGACCCGACATTGCACGACGCCTACCGTCGCAATCTGGAAACGCTGCTGCTGCCACGGGTCGGTCGGCAGCTGGAAGCGCAGATCCGCGCCAACCTGAATGATCGCGAACAGCTGCTCGGTAGCCTGCGCGCGTACCTCATGCTGAACCTTGCCGAGCGCCGAGATGCGGCCTTCCTCAAGGACTGGCTGGCCGCCGACTGGTCGCTGCGTCATAGCGGCAACGCGGTTGCCCAGCAAGGCCTGAACACCCATTTTGCCCGCCTGCTGGAGGAGTCGTTCGCACCCTATCAGCTGAACGACAATCTGGTGGCCAAGGCCCGTGCCCAGTTGCGCAGCGAATCGCTGGCGGCAGTTGTGTACCGCATGCTGCGCGATCAGGCGCACAACCTTCCCGACTATCGACTGAACACGCAGCTCGGCCCGCAGGCGTCCCTGTTCGTCGGCGGCGACTATGCGATTCCCGGCTTCTACACCCAGCGCGGCTATCAGAAGCTGTTCGTCGCCCAGGGCACCGAGCTGGTCAGCGAAATCCTGCGCGACAACTGGGTGCTGGGTGAAGGTGACAGCCTCAGCGCCAAGGACCTCGGGCGCCTGCTGGTGGAAATGGAGCAGCTGTACTTCCGTGACTACGCCACACACTGGAGCGAGGCAATCACCCAGCTGAACGTCCTCCCGGCCGGCAGTGCGGCGCAGGGTGCCGCGCAGCTCGCCGGACTCACCGCTGCCAACTCGCCGCTGCTGCAACTACTGCTGGCAGTGCGCGAAAACACCCGCTTCGCCGGTCTCGCCGACGCACCTGTGGAGGCCGGCGAACTGGCCGATGCTGCCCAGAACGCTGGTGGCAAGCTTGGCAAGGCGGCCAAGCTGGCCACCGCCGCGGCGGGGCAGGCACAAGCTGCGCTGCTGAAGAACGTACCGGACACCGCACGCAAGACCCTCGAACGCAGCTTCGCGCCGCTGCACCAGCTGCTCGACGAGAACGGCGCGGCTGGCCCGGAGCTGACGGCAAGCCTGCAGGCACTCGATGCTCTGCAATTGCAACTGGCCTCGCTGGCCCACGCCAGCGCACCGGAACAGGCCGCATTCGAGATGGCCAAGGCGCGCATGGGCGGTCAGCGCGACGCCATCAACCAACTGCGCAACAGCGCTGCTCGCCTACCGCAGCCGGTCGGCCAGTGGCTTGGCCTGCTGGCCGAGGACAGCTGGTCGCTGGTGCTCAGCGATGCCTATCACTACCTCAACCAGCGCTATCGCAACGAGCTCTACGCCAGCTATCGCGGTTCGCTGCGCGAGCGTTACCCGTTCAGTGCCCACAGCGCCAGCGACGTCGCCCTCGCCGACTTCCGCGAGTTTTTCAAAGCCCAGGGCCTGGCGGACAGCTTCTTCGAGCGCTACCTCAAACCCTTCGTCAGCGGCAGCGCCGGTCAGTACCAACTGCGCCGGGTCGACGGTCGCGGCATGCCACTGTCCGAGCAGTTCCTCGCGCAGATGAGCCGGGCGCAGACCATTCGCCGCAGCTTCTTCGCCGAGAATCCCAACGAGCCGCTGATCCTGTTCAAGCTGGAGCCCTATTCGCTGGATTCGAGCCTCGGTCGTGCCGACTTCCGCTTCGGCAACCAGCAGATGGAGTATCGCCACGGTCCAATCGTGCAGACCGCGTTCCGCTGGCCGGCCGAAGCCGACGACGGACGCACCAGCCTGGTGGTGGAAGAATTGGGCGGGCGTCGCGTCGGCATCGAGAAGAACACCGGGCCCTGGTCGCTGTTCCGCCTGATCGACCTGATGCAGGTCGACTATCACAGCGGCCGCGACGTGTTGATGCTCAAGGCCGATCTCGGCGGCCTGCGCGCCAACTACCTGCTGCACGCGCAGCGCTCGCCGAATCCTTTCGACCTCGCGCTGCTGCGCGGCTTCAAGCTGCCGGCGACGCTGTGATGAGCGCGACGGCGTGTAGCTGGCGCAGCACGGCGCGCACCGACACCGGCAAGGTGCGGGCGCGCAACGAGGATGCCTTCCTCGACCTGCCGCAGGCCGGGTTGTGGGCCGTGGCCGACGGCATGGGCGGACACCAGAACGGCGCACTGGCGAGTCGCCTGATCGTCGAGCAGCTTGCCGATCTTTCCACTACGGGCGACCTGCCTGAGCGGATGCTGGCGCTGCGGTGCTGCCTGCACGAGCTGAATCGCCGGCTCAGCCAGGAACTGACGGTCACCGCCGAACGCCCTGACCCGGTGATCGGCAGCACCGTGGTCGCCCTGCTCGTGGAGGATGACCGCGCGGCATGCATCTGGGCGGGCGACAGCCGCTGTTATCTGTGGCGCAGCGGGCGGCTTTATCAGCTATCGCGGGATCATTCGTTGTTGCAGCAGCTGCTCGACGAGCAACAACTGACCCCCGAACAAGCAGCCAGGCATCCTGCGGCCCATGCGCTGACCCGCGCCATCGGGGCCCGTGAAGAGCTGGAGCTGGATATCCTCGAGTTCGACGTGTTTCCCGGGGACACGCTGCTGCTATGCAGCGATGGCCTCTACCAGAGCATGTCCGCCGACGCCCTCGGTGCGGCACTTAGCCTGCCATCCACACACCTGGCGCTGGAGCGGCTGTTTCGCCAGGCATTGAAGGGGCCGGCACGGGACAACCTCAGCGCCGTGGTGATCCGCCGATGAACGCACCGCAATTGCAGGCCAGCGACCTCACCTACTTTGCCCTGGCGTCCACCGCGGCCATGCCAGCAGCGGTCAAACCGAAGACAGCCCCTGGCGAGCTGCCGGACGTGCTCGGTGGCCGCTACCGGATCGAGCGCCTGCTCGGCGTCGGCGGCATGGGTGCGGTCTATCGCGCGCGCGATCTGCTGCGCGAACAGTTCGGTGATCCGGAACCTTACGTGGCGCTGAAGACGCTCAGCGAGGATTTCGCCGAATACCCCGACGCCAGCGCGCTGCTCTACAGCGAGTACGCACTGACGACACGCCTCAGCCATCGGCATGTGGTGCGCCTGTACAACTTCGATATCGACCCGGCCAGCCAGCGCGCCTTCATCACCCTGGAACTGCTCAAGGGGCCAACCCTCGACCAACTGCTGTGCGAACGCCCGCAGGGCATAGCCTGGAGCGAACTGCAGGGCATCGCGCTACCGCTGCTGGAAGCGCTGAGCTATTCCCACAGCCTGGGCGTGCTGCATGGCGACCTGAAGCCGAGCAATGTGATGCTCGCCGAGGACGGCCTGCGCCTGTTCGACTACGGCCTCGGCCAGCCGCTGGAAGGCCTGCTACCCGGTCTGCCGCGCCTGTGTCGCACGCGTTTTGCGGCTTGGACGCCGCGCTATGCGGCACTGGAACTGCTCGACGGCGGCGAGCTGACCGCCAGCGCCGATATCTATGCGCTGGCCTGCGTGCTCTACGAACTGGCCAGCGGCAGCCATCCGTTTCGCCGGCTCAGCGCTCGCCAGGCCAAGGCGATGGAGCTGGATAGCACCCTGCAGCGCCCGCCGCAGCTTCCCGCGCATTGCTGGCCAGCCCTACGCACAGCACTGGCGTTCGACGCAGCGCAGCGCTCGATCGATGCAGCAGGCTTGCTGCAGGCCTTCAGCCGCCCCGCACCGAGCCGCTTGCAGCGCTGGTTCGGGCACTCCCATGGATGACATCAGGACAAGGAAAGCCCCATGTTCAACGCGGCCAATGAAACCCACTTCAGCCTGACGCTCGAAGGCGTGGATCACGACTTCAAGGTGCTCGAATTCCGGGGCCGCGAGGCCATCAGCCAGCCCTACCGCTTCGACCTGGAACTGGTAAGCGAGCGCCCCGACCTCGATCTGCAGGCACTGCTGCATAAACCCGCCTTTCTTGCCTTCGACCCCGCCGGCAGGGGCATCCACGGGCTGGTCCACCGCATCGCCCAGGGTGAATCGGGCAAGCGCCTGACCCGCTATCGGCTCACGCTGGTGCCACAGCTGGCCTACCTCGCCCATCGCACCAACCAGCGCATCTTCCAGCACCTCAGCGTGCCGCAGATCGCCGCCCAGGTACTCGAGGAACACGGCATCCAGGCCGATGCCTACCGCTTCGGGCTTGGCCCGGTGATCTACCCGGAGCGCGAGTACTGCGTGCAGTACGACGAGACCGACCTGCACTTCATCCAGCGTCTGTGCGAGGAAGAGGGCATCCATTACCACTTCGAGCACAGCACGGCCGGCCATGTGCTGGTCTTCGGCGATGACCAGACAAGCTTCGCCAAGCTCGGCCAGCCGACCGCCTATCTGCAGGACAACGGCATGACGGCTGACGAGCCGGTGATCAAGCGCTTCGCCGTACGCGTCGCGACCCGCACCAGCCGCGTCAGCCGCCGTGACTATGATTTCGAACAGCCCAGATTACTGATGGAAGCGGCCTATCGCGCCGAGCCAGCACAGGCCTCCAACTCACAACCAGACCTCGAAGACTACGACTATCCGGGTCGCTTCACCGAGCGCGCCCGTGGCAAGCACCTGTCGCAACGCGCCCTGGAGCGCCACCGCCACAACTACGAACTGGCCGAAGGCGAAAGCGACCAGCCGCGACTGGCGAGCGGGCACTTCCTCCCGCTCGGCGAACACCCCCGCAGCGACTGGAACCAGCTCTGGCTGCTGACCGAAGTGCTGCATGAAGGTAAGCAGCCACAGGTGTTGGAGGAATCAATTACCAATGCCCCAGCTCACCACGGACTGGCCCCCTCTCCCCTATGGGGAGAGGGCTGGGGTGAGGGGGCTCTTGCCAGCTCCGGCTTCCAACAAGGCTACCGCAACCACTTCACCGCCACCCCCTGGGACATCCCCTTCCGCCCGGCTCTGAAGCATCCGAAGCCGAAGGTTCTCGGTAGCCAGACCGCCGTGGTCACCGGCCCGGCCGGCGAAGAAATCCACTGCGATGAATACGGCCGCGTGCGCGTCCAGTTCCACTGGGACCGTGAAGGCCAGGCCGACGACAAGACCAGCTGCTGGCTGCGCGTGTCGTCCAGCTGGGCCGGCGACCGCTACGGCGGCATCGCGATCCCGCGCGTTGGCATGGAAGTGCTGGTGACCTTCCTCGAAGGCGACCCCGACCAACCGCTGGTGACCGGCTGCCTGTATCACAAGGAACACCAGGTTCCTTACGACCTGCCGGCGAACAAGACCCGCACGGTGTTCAAGACCCTGAGCAGCCCGGGCGGTGGCGGCTACAACGAGCTGCGCATCGAAGACCGCAAGGGCGCCGAGCAGATCTACATTCACGCCCAGCGCGACTGGGACGAGAACATCGAGCACGACCAGAAGATCCGCGTCGGCCACGAACGCCACGACACGGTGGAAGCCAACAGCTACAGCGAATTCAAGGCCGAAGAACACCGCGCCACCCACGCCGATCGCAAGACCGAAATCCGCGCCAACGACCACCTCACCGTCGGCAACAGCCAACACCTGAAGATCGGCACCGGGCAGTTCATCGAGGCGGGCAATGAAATTCACCTCTCCAGCGGCCTCAAGGTGGTGCTCGAAGCGGGCAGCCAACTGACCTTCAAGGCTGGTGGCAGTTTTATCAAACTCGATGCCAATGGCATCACCATGGTCGGGCCTTTGATCAGGATGAACTCGGGGGGAAGTCCGGGGAAAGGTTCGGGTGCGGCGCCGATATTGCCGGGGAACGTCAAGCCGGCGGATGCGGACAAGGCGGGGGCAGTGCTTGAGCATCGGCTTAAGCAGGCGCGATTCAGGCACACACCGCTGATCGAGTTGTGTCAGAAGCCCAAAGGCGGTACGCCAATGCAGTGTCCTTTGACCAACTGTCCTTGTCGCCAGGCCGCACAGTTTGGGAGCTGATTGATGTCCGTACAGATACTCGCAGGGCTTCCCAATCTTTCTACCCCACTCTTCATGCTGCTCGAATTGGATGAGCCGCTGCTGCAGCGGATTTACCAGCTAGAACCTGATCCACGACCGGAAGCTCTGTTTGCTGATACCGAGCTGGGCGCTCATGTCGAACTAGGACCTTGGCTGATACAACTGACGCCGGATAGCGCCTGGTTGACTGCGTATCGCCAAGCACCAGAGCAATGGCCTGGCGTGTTATTGAGTTCCGGGCGGCCAGTTGATGAGCTGCTGGCCCATCTGCGCGCAATGCTGGTCGTGCAGTTTGAAGGTGAGCGTAAGGGGATACTGCGCTATTACGACCCACAGGTGGCCAGTTACCTTTTCGCGGCGACCGAGGCCGTTATCACTTGGCTAGGCCCCATCGAGCAGTTGTTCTGGCATGGCCCCACCTGGGCAGACCGCAGCGAGAACATCAGCCATTGGCGCAGCCTACGGAGCGAGTCGACCAATCATGGGGCGCCGCCGAAAGACAGGCTGATACTCGACAGAATGCAGATCGCTGCTCTCGAACGGCAGCAACTAGAGGCATTTGCCTATGAGCGCTGGCAGGAGCATTCACAGGCTGAGTTCAACCAGATCTTGGGCTATCTGCAGCAGGGTCTTGCCTCTGGGTTCGACGACGAGAAGAGCCTGGGCGCATACCTCGAAGCCCGGCTCACTTATCCCCAGCACCTAAGGCATCCCCAAATCGCATCGGGCCAGGTGCAGTTTCGTCTGCAGCAACTGCAATCCTGGCTGGAAGCCACACCAGCCCCCTCGGAGAGTCAAGGATGAATGCCAAAGTAGGGAGCCTGTCCGGCAGTCCGGCCTGTGAAGCTGGCAAGCTGATCGTCGAAGTGATTGGCAAGGATCACCCGCCGGTACAACGAGTGGTGATCTATGACGAAACCAATCATGAGCTGCAGGAGTGGCTAACACAGCAGGCCAAACAAGAGCTGGTAGCCGATTCTCAGCGGAGCAGTACCCTGCATATCTGGGACTGGGAACAGCAACCGAAGCGCCATCTCTGGCTGGAGATCGAAGCAGAGCGCGGCAGCCCCATCCACGTACCGCTGATGGATGACACACGCATTACCCCGCGCCAGCGTGAGCGGCAGTGGAACTGCATCGTCCCTGTAGTGCCCATGAGCACCATGCTCGGTATCAGCGCCAACCACCAGCATCGCGAATATCCCGTGCATGTGCGCCCCGGCTTCATCTACCTGTTCTATCGCGGCAAAGTGTGGCGTGAACTGGAGATTCGTCAGGCTGAGGGGGAGGTGACGTATCACGACGTACGCCTGAGTGACTTTCGCAATGGCGACCGCTTTCGAGATGGCGCCCGCACGGCCAGCGGTAAAGGGCTGAGTGAGATTTGGCTGCCAGCCAGATGGAACAACCGCGCGGCCCCGGATATCGAGGTAGCTTATGCCGAGGTGCAATGGCCTGCCGTTCGGCTGAACGCCATGGAGCGCAATGCTCGCCTGCGTCGCGCTCGCTGCAATCGCTTGGGCCTGGCCGTGGCCGAACGTAGCTTCGGTAACACCACTTACCGGGCCCCAAGTCAGCAGCAAGCCTTCTACCTGCAAAATGTCCCCGCTCACCGCCTACGTGATCCCGCCCGCGAATGGTTGTTCGATCAGCCGCTCAAGTATCTGCACGATCTGAGCGGCCAGTACCCCGTGCAGAGCCAGCAGCATGCTCAGCAGGTTCATCAACGTCACGAGCGCGGTGAGTCCACCCCAGGGCCAACGCATCCACAGCAGACGCAGGATGACCTACGCCCGGAGACCGGCGCATGGGCTGTAGAGCTGGGCAACACGCTACAGAACCTCCAGCATGTCTGCAGCGCGACAAACGAACGTGGGCACTGGCAGGCCGCTGCGGCTGAAACCGACATGCTGGCCACGGTCAAAAAACGCCAGATCGCCGGTGTACTGGTGGAAGATGGCCTGTACCGCATGCGCCACCTGCTGGCGCGCACCAACCAGGCACAAGCGGTGCTGCAGCTCTGCGCGCAACGGGCCACCTTCCATGCCCATCACGCCTCGGCATTGTTGATTCAGCGGATGATGGTGCCACCCCATATCGGCGGGCAAAGCAACCCGCTGCACCGCTTCATCAGCCAGGTCAGCCAAGAGGGGCGTCAACAGATCGACCTGTGTTCGGGCCAGCATGCTCGTCAGTTGGCCATGACCTGCCTCAAAGCCGCACAAGACAACCTCGCCGCCTGGCTGGAGCAGGCAGCCAACCAGCATGCGCTGGGCGATCATTTCTGCCTGGAAGGCCTCGACTATGCCGGCGCCTTCCAGCTTTGCAGCCAGCTCTTCGTCTGCCTGGCGCGCACACCAGATCAGCAGGATCCATTCCTGGCGGCAGGCGATGCTCCACGCACAAGCGCGGGCAGGAGACTGCTATGCAAGATTGCGCAGAGCGCCAGCCAGCCTCTGCACCGGATGTTGTGGCCAGAGACGGACGACGACACCCTGCTCAAGCCCTATCAAGCGGTGCAAACGCCGAACAACGGCGAAGGCCATTACCGTGCCGATGCGTTGAATCAGGTGGCGCAGCTCAATGCACCGCCCAGCGAAGAGCCGGCGACCCTGGAAGGCAACACGCTCGCAGGCTTGATGCAACAGCCGGACTTTCTGCTCCTGCCTTCCGCCAAAAGCGGCGCCGCAGCGCTGATAACCGTATGGGAGAACCTGAGCAGCGCCCTGCAAGAGGCACAGAAAAGCCTCGCCAGCGCAACGGCCGAGAACAGCCAGGCGACCACCGAGAGCCGACGCAGCCGGGTTGAGGTGAACCAGCGCGAAGGCGAGCTAAGCCGCGAACAAGAGCAGATTTCCCGGCAAAGAGAAGCGTTGGGTAACGAGGCATTTCCTGCAAAATACCGGATGTATACCAAGGACCTACAACTGCTGCGCAGCATGCTGCAACAGGACTTCGGTGACATGGTGTTCATTCGCCGCACGGCCGCTAACCAGAAGAACTACTACTTCTTCGGTTTGACTGACCTCCCAGCGGCACCGCAAAACGCGCGTCGGATCTTTGGTGAACTGCTGGATATGGAGGGTCAGTTACTGGCCAGCAGCAATGGTCGTACGGCCAATCGGGCCGGCATCGACCAGCAGGCACAAGAGCTGTTGTTACTGGCCATCCCCAAGAACCACCGCACCGCCCGTCTGATCAGTGAGCTGAACCGGCAGATTGCCGAAGAACTGCGTATCCAAAACGACCTCCATCAGGCGCGAGAGCGCCGGGAGGCCGCCCGTGGCCGCCTGAGCGAAGCCAACAATGCCCTGAAACAGGCGCAAGAGCGGCTTGCCCAACAAGAACGCGGCTGGCGCCGAAGCGCACGCGGCGTGCTCGGCTCCACGGCCTTTCCGGCTGGCGTGTTGATTCTGGAGGTTTTTAATGTGCAAGCGGAGTTCGAGGCCAGGAAGGCGACGGCTAGAAATAAGAGCGGATTGAGGGCGTTTGGGGGAATATTTAGTTCTGGTGTCGATCTTGTTCTAGCAATGGAGTTTCTAGCCGATAAAACCGCGCACAACCATCCGCTGGTACAACGTATTCAAAATAAGTATGTCGAGAAGGTGCTCTTCAAACCAGGCCCGCGTCTGCAAAGATTCTTCGGCGAACGACTGGCGAACGTGACCGGAAGACTGGCGTTCCAGACCTTCGCTGGCACGCTCTTCGTCGGCATCAGCATTTACGATGCCCTGCATGAAGCGAGTCTGGGTGATGATGCCGCCTGGGGCTACGGGCTGATGGCCGTGGGTGGCCTGGTGGGGGTGATTGGCGGTTTCTTTACCGCCAGCGGCGTCACCTTCCTGGGCCTTGGCCCGGTTGGCTGGGCCACCTTGCTGCTGATTCTGGCGGGGGCGGCGCTGGTGTGGTGGCTGGACGACAGCCCCATCGAGGAATGGCTGATCAACGGTCCCTTCGGCAGCAACCGCAGCGCCAAAGTGCCCCACCTCTGGAACGACCCGCAGGAAGCCTTCTACCGCCTGGTCAGCCTGTTTGCCGGTATTCGTATCCGCATCGGCACCAACCTGGAACAGGCTCGCCACAGTGGCGCCATGGGCCTGCTCGACCCCGCCGAATACCATGCGATGCGCCGCGCCAATACCCAGGTGCGTATCGAAAGCAACCTGCCCGGGCTCGCCACCACCCTGGGCAGCGCCACTATCAGTGCGGTCAGCCAACTGCGTAGCAGCAGCCATAGTCTTAGCCCGCGGGATATGACGCAGTTCAGCAGCCATAGCCTCAGCCCCATTCAGCCTCTGGCCCAGCGCCTGTACCCCGATGCCCTGGAACTGTTCTACGAGGTGCCGGTTTCGCAGGGCATGCCACGTACGCCCCCGCATCGATGGCAAACTTACGCCCTGGCCGTGCGCGCGCAGGTAATCCTGCAAGGTGAGGAAGGGGCCTGGGTGTTCCCGGCGCCGCCGCCAACCGATGCCCTGCGTTATGACCCTGAACGGCATGGTGAACCCGACTTCAGTGAAACCAATCAGTCCTTCTGGGCCGATGAACAGACCCATCCGGACAGCCAGCCGTAAGGATGCTCCCATGACTGCCCACTACAACTCCAGTGCCTACCAGCCAGCGCGCATTCCCGACCAGCCAGCAGCGACCAAACGCAGTTGGGTGTTCCGCTTTGGCAACTCGCGACTGCCCTGGGGCCATACCGAGGATATCGTGCCCCATAGCATGCTGAGCCATACATCACCTGCTGGCCTGCGGGATGTCGAACGCTATGAGCAAGCACTCGCAACGGGGGAGGAGAAGCAGGAAGCATACGAACTGCTGGATTACCACCAGGTCATCGATCACGAACGCTATCGACATGCGTCACTCTCCAAACGCAGCCTGTTCTGGTTTTATTTGTGGGGAGGGGGGCGCTTTGTTTTTTGGGCTCTCTTGGTGCTCTTACCTTTTCCTTTGCTGATGGAAGCCTATGAATCTAAATCCGGATTCATCTCAGCGTTCTTTCATGCCGCGATCGATAGCGCACCAGTTTTTTTAGCGCCTCCCCTCGCCTGCTGGGCCATAGGCACCCTAGTCGTTAACAAGCTTACCAACTGGGTCGTTCGACCATCCAAAGGCCCGTTGTGGGAGTTCAACCGCCGCACAGGCATGGTCACCATCTTCGATTACGACAATATGGGCGAATACCAGCGCAGCGGCACCATCGGTGAGTTCACTAATCCCTTCTGTGAGTTCGATGCCTATATCAGCAGCGGCCCAGACCGCCAGGGGCTGATCTGGCATCAGTTGCATCTGGTGCATCGCTATCACGACCTGGCCATCGACCTCAGCCCCATCGTGCCCAAGGACTCCAGCATGGCGCCGCATTTCGCCGCCTGGGATTTTCTGCAGAACTATATGGACACCAGCCGCCCCCTACCGGATATCCCGCTGTTCGAGAAACACCGTGCGAACGACCCGACCACGGCGGCACATGACCGCCGCACGGGCCGCCCCGAGCGCTACTGGCGTGATATGGACGATGAGACCTGGGAGGCGCAACTGAAGCAGAACCTGGGCCGCGTCAACGCCTATGACATCACCGGCCGCCTCAACCTCATGGACCGTCATGTGCGGTATATCGATTGACGGCGGATGGACGGGGGGCTCACGTTCCCGCCGTATTCTTTCCCGGTAGGCATATCGGAACCAGGATCTAAGGCAACTCCAACCCACCCCCAGCCTTGTGTAACCCACGCAGATGCTCGCCGATCTGGGCCAGGTTCACTTCGATCGCTTCGAGCTCCTCCCGCCGCTCGTCCCCCAGCAGCACCCGGACTTCCTGGTCCAGTTCTTCGCTCAGCTGATTCAGGCGCAGTTGGCGTTGTTCGCTCTCGCGTTCGAGGCGGGTCCATTCGCTGGGCTGTGGCAGGCCGTAGCCTTGGCCGTCGAGCAGTTCGGCGGGGCGGCTGAGGTAGCCGCTGCTGGCCAGGATTTCCTGCAGGGCGCCGTCGGCCTTGTTCAGGCTGGCGTCGCGCCCGCGGCCGCCGAGGTAGCGGTTCTTCAGCTCGTCCTGGGCGAGGAGCAGCTGGCGGCGCAGGGCGGCCTGTTCGACCAGCAGCAGGGCGGCGGAGGCGCGTAGATCGGCGCGGTCGATCCATGGCTGGCGTTCAGCGGCACTGAGTTCCAGCCACTGTTCGACGCTGTCCTGCGGTAGACCGAGGCGGTCCTTGAGGATGGTGAACATGGCCTGGTAGCGATCGCGGTAGGAGTCGAAGCGGTAGCCCAGGCGCAGCGCCTCGCGGGGGTCGTCGAGCACGCTGGCGTCGGCCAGGTCGCGGTGGATCAGCACCTCCAGCAGCCCGTTGGGCATGATGCTGTCCAGGGCTACGAGTTCGTCGCGTGTGGTTCCGCTGCGCAGCAGCTTGAGGGTTTCCACCGCGCAGTTGTTGGACAGGAAGTAGTAGTCGCCGTCGTAGCTCCAGTGCAGCTCGGCGCTACGCTCGACCAGTGCGCGAATCTCTTCGTGCTGCAGCTTCAGCGGCACCGAGACCAGCCCGCGCAGTTCCACCTTGGTGTATTCGTCGATCACCTGGCCCAACGGCAAAATGAACAACCGCGAGGGATAGACGCCGGTGAGGCCGTCCCAACTGGACAGCTGCACATCGTCGACGAAGGCGCGGAAGGACAACACCAGGTGGTGATCCAGATCCAGCCGGCAATCGGGACCGGGCTCGCGGCCGGGCGCGCAGATCACCAGGCGTAGCATGCTGTGGCCCCAGCGGCTGACCCAGGCATCGTTGGCTTCGGCGAACAGGTAGTCGACCTCGTAGACGCGCGACGGATCGAGGCTCAGCAGTGGCGTTCGGCCGAACTCGCGACCGGCGTTGAGAAACGGGTAGTTATCGGTGCAATCGGCAGCGGTATCCGGTGCCCAGCCGAAGTGTTCGCTGAAGTAGCGGTGCAGGGACGGGCGCCGGCAGGCGTAGCTGGGGTCGAGCAGGAAGTACTCAAGGTTCACCGCGACGAATTCCAGCGGGCTGGTCAGCTCGTACGGATCTGGGCTGCGCGCCAGCTGTGCGTTGTCGTGTTCACGCAGGCCGCGCTTGCCGACCCGCTGCGGCCAGCCGGCCAGATCGAGCAGGCGCGGGTCATCGCTGAGGGTGAAGCGGCGGTCAGTCTGCCCGCGGCAGTCGTCCGGCAGTCCGATCTGCCCGAGATTGCTGGCGCGCTGACGGCAATGGCCCTGCAGCAGGTGTTGATCCGGCGACCACAGGCGAGCGCGATCGTACAGATGCGCCACTTCGTGAATGACGGTGGCGAGCAGCTCGCGGCGCACCGTGCCGTGGGGACGATTGGTCTTCTCCTCGGCAGCGCTGCCGTCGGTCAGTGCCGGCAGCAAGCGGCGGTTGAGTTCCAGGCGTTTGCCGCCGGCGCGGCCATAGGCCTGTTCCGGCAGATCATCGCGCCATTGCACGCGCACCTCGCGATCGAGGCTCTGCACCAGGCGGGGTGGCAGTGCGGCCATGGCTTCGTCCAGCAGCGCCTGGCTGGCGGCGCGTTGCTCGGCGTCCAGTGTGCGTGAGTCGAGAACCAGGCGCAGGTCGGCCTGGGCTACACCTGCAGCAAGGCTCAGGCAGCCTGCCAGCAGCCAGGCGCCGAGGCGTATCACAGGGCGAGGATGGCTTCGGCCAGTTGCAGGTCGCTGGCATTGCGCGCTGCAGGGAGTTCGCTGCGCAGGGTGCCTATCGCGGCTTCCAGATGCGCACCGCGGATCTCGCCGGCGCTGGCGACGAAGCTGGCGGCGTCTTCACGCGCTTCGACGACGACCTTCATGTCACTGATGCGGCTGGTCACATCGGAGGTGAAATTGATGCTGCGGTCCAAGGCACGCACGACGATGTTGCTGGTGGCGACGAGGGTCTGCGCCTGGGCTGTGCCCGCGGCGACGGCCAGCGCCAGCGGGGCGGCGAGCAATAGCTTGTTCATCGATGAATCTCTCACGGGTCGGGGCACCGGCAGGCGGTGCGGTTATTGGACGAGGATCGCTTCGGCCAGTTCCAGATCGCTGGCGGCAAGCTCCGGGTGTTCTTGGCGCAGCCGCGCTATGGCCGCCTGCAGGCGAGCCGCGGTGAGCTGGCCTTCGCTGGCGACGAAGCCGGCGGCGTCTTCGCGGGCCTCGGCGATCAGCTTGTTGTCGAAGGGAGCACTGGTCAGCTGGCTGCTGACGTAGCTGGTCTGCACGACACCTGCGGTGGTGACATCGAAAGCCTGGGCGGCGCCAGCTGTGAGGCCGAGAAATAAGAGAACGATTGAATACGAACGCATGCGGAACCTGTTGCCGGGAAAAACGGCGCCAAGGCTAGCGAAACGCCGGCTGTAGAGCCAGCGCCCGGTTGCTTCCGCAGGTTGCAGCAGCGCTCATGCGCTGCTGCACGCATCAGAGCGCCAGAATCGCCTGAGCCAGTTGCAGATCGCTGGCGCCCAGCTCTGGCTGCTGGCTACGAATGTGGCGCAGCGCCGCTTCGAGGTGGGCGCCGCACAGATCGCCCTGGCTGGCAACGAAACGCGCCGCATCGTCGCGAGCATCGAGCACCAGTTTGTCGTCGCGCAGCGACGAGGTCAGGTCCGAGGTTGCGTCCACGGTATTGATCAGGCCGCCGACCACCATGTCGGTGGTAGCGGTGAAGCTGGCAGCGGACGCGCCGCCGCTCAGCAGCAAGCCGGCAGCGAAGAAGGGGAGCAGGATTCGGGACATGGCAGATCTCCAGTGGTGAGGCTCTAGACCGCGCCATGGGTGCGACGTTCCCGTTGCTGCGGCTTTGTAGCACGCAGCATAGGCTCGAATCGGTGGGCGCGGAATGCCTCAGCGCCAGAACGGCTTGTCCAGCTCTGCCGAGCGGTCGCTATGGCTGATCCCGACATCCGCCAGCTGGCGGTCGTCAAGCTGCGCCAGTTGCTGGCGGGTACGGTAGTTGCGTTGCCAGCGCTGCAATACTTGCAGCAGCTGTAGCCAGTTGCGGCGGGCGCGGGTGGCGACATACGGACGAGACAGCGTGCGATCCATGCTGCGCTCCTTCCCGGTGTGACCGGGTACGGGTTATGGGAGAACAGGATCGCGCGCGTCAGCCAAGTGCAACAGCCACAGGGATTCTCGATTGTGCCGGTGCAGTTCCAGAAATGGATGCAACTGTATTGGTCGCGAACGCGCCAACTGTTTTCGCTGCGCTGCTTATCGGTCCGGTGTGCGTGCCAGAGCGCCTGGTGTGGTGCCGAACTGTTGACCGAAGGCGGCGATAAACGCCGAGGTGGATTCGTAGCCGCAGGCCAGCGCGACATCGGTAACCGGCTGGCCCTGTTCCAGCAGAGGGAGCGCGCTGAGCAGGCGCAGACGCTGGCGCCAGGCGCGGAAGCTGAGGCCGGTGTCACGCTGGAACTGGCGGGTCAGGGTTTTCTCCGAGACCTGGAGGCGCTCGCTCCATTGCTTCAGGCTGAGTGAAAGATCGGGCTGCTCATAGAGCGCTTCGCACAGCTGACGAAGCCGGGCATCCCCGGGCCAGGGCAGGGAATAGCCGATTGCCGGTGCCGCCCGCAGCTGGTCCAGCAGCACCGCTGCCAGGCGGCCTTCGGCACCTTGCTCGTCATACTCCGCCGGCAGCGCGCCAAAGGCGCGGATCAGCTCGCGCAGCAGTGGGCTGACCGCGAGTACCTGGCAATGCTCGGGCGCCCAGGCCACGGCGCGCTGGTCGATGTACAGGCTGCGCATCTCGGTGTGCGGCGAGCTGATCACCTCGTGCAGCAGGCCCGGCGGAATCAGGATGGCGCGCTGCGGCGGAGCGAGAAAGCGCCCGCGCTCGGTATGCACGCGCAGCACGCCGCTGATGGCGTAGGACAGCTGTGCCCAGGGATGGCTGTGGCGTGGCGTGGTGGTTCGTTCAGCCAGGGATTCGCTGCGAGCGAAGAGCGGGCGCGGCAGTGCATCCATGGCTGGGATGCTGCGCTGGGCTAGGCTGGTCTGTCCTTTTCTCGACATTTGTCTGGCTGATGGCGTTAGTCGGATGTTCGAGCCGACAGTAGACTCCAGCCCCATTCGCTGCAAGCCACACAATCAGGAGCGCCCATGGCCAGACCTCGCCTGTTACCGGACAACTTCACTCTGGCCCTGCTCGGTGCGGTGGCCATCGCCACGCTGCTGCCAGCGCGGGGGCAGGGCGCGGCGATATTCGAGTGGATCACCAACCTGGCCATCGGCCTGCTGTTCTTCATGCACGGCGCCAAGCTCTCGGGCAGTGCGATCCTCGCCGGCATGGGCCATTGGCGCCTGCATCTCCTGGTGTTCAGCTGCACCTTCGTGCTGTTCCCGCTGCTCGGCCTGGCGCTGCGCCCGCTGCTGACGCCGATGATCGGCGCCGAGCTGTACCTGGGCATGCTCTACCTCTGTGCCTTGCCGGCCACCGTGCAGTCGGCCATCGCCTTCACATCGCTGGCGCGCGGCAATATCCCGGCGGCGGTGTGTAGCGCGGCAGCCTCCAGCCTGATCGGCATCTTCCTCACGCCGCTGCTGGTGCTGCTGCTGATGGGCGCCCAGGGCGAAGGCGGCTCGACGCTGGATGCCATCGGCAAGATCGTCGTGCAGCTGCTGTTGCCGTTCATTGCCGGGCAGATCGCGCGGCGCTGGATTGGCGACTGGGTGGCGCGCAACAAGGGCTGGCTGAAGAACGTCGACCAGAGCTCGATCCTGCTGGTGGTCTACACCGCCTTCAGCCACGCGGTGGTCGAGCGCATCTGGCAGCAGGTGCCGCTGCCGCAGCTGCTGGGTCTGGTGCTGGCCTGCTGTCTGCTGCTGGCGCTGGCGCTGCTGATCACCTGGCTGGTGGCGCGCTGGCTGGGCTTCGACCTGGAGGACCGCATCACCATTCTCTTCGCCGGCTCGAAGAAGAGCCTGGCCACCGGCATTCCCATGGCGCAGGTGCTGTT
>DNMQ01000444.1 GCA_003488145.1 Pseudomonas sp. | reverse complement strand
GGGTCATGCCGTAGTGCTGCTTGAAGGCGCGGATCAGGTAGGACGGCGACAATCCGGCGGCCTGGCAGATGTCCTCCAGGCGCAGGGCCTGGGTGCAATGCTCGGCGATAAAGTCGGCGGCGCGCCGCAGCTGTCGCAGCGGCTCGCTGGTCGCCCCGCGCGGCGCCGGGGCCAGCGTCTGTTGCAGCTGGGTGAAGAACTCGACCGCGAGACTCTGCTTGTGCAGCGTCTCGCCCTGCGGATCGGTCAGGCAGGCATGAAGCTGCGTCAGCGCACCGAACAGCCGCGGGTCGGCGCTTTGGATGGCGGCATAGGGCACGAAGCGGCCATCGCTGCTTGCCCCCAGCTCGTGTTGCAGCGCCCCCAGCCAGTGCGCATCGACATAGAACATCAGGTACGACCAGGACTGGCCGTCGATGGGGTTGCAGGCATGCACGGTCTGCGGATTGATCAGCACCAGGGTGCCGCGGCTGATCCGTGCGCGGGCGTCACCGTTGAAGTAGGTGCTGGCGCCGGCAGTGATCGCGCCGATGGAAAAGGTCTCGTGACAGTGCGCGGCATAGCAGACCTTGCGGCCATCGGCGACGGCGCGCGCCTCCAGGAAGGGCAGGGCGTCGTCGCGCCAGAAGCGGGGTTGGTCGTCGTCCGGGTTGTTCACGTTGTGCCTGCCGTCATCGATACGAAACTGGGGTCTGACTCTAGCAATCATCCGCCGCTCTGGCATGCTCGATCGTCCGGCTCGCCGCTTCGTCTTCCGCACAAGGAGTTCCCATGCGCCCGTTGCTTGTCTTCACCGCACTGCTTTCGCTGGCCGGCTGCTCGTCGTGGCAGCCCGATGCCGAGGACATCGAACCGGTGCCGGCCGAGCGGGTGCTGGCCTATCAGCAGTCGCTGGAAAACGGCGGCGAGGTGGTGGTGACGCGGGATTTCGGCCTGCGCGGCGGCGGCTGCTACATCGCCGTGCTGATCGATCGCCAGCTGGCGGCACGCATCCATGTCGGCGAGGTGGTGCGTTTCCAGGTGCCGGCTGGCGCGCGGATCGTCAGCATCGCCACCGATCCGCTGGATGACACCCTGTGCGGCAAGCTCAGCCTGCGCCGCGAGAAGCTGGCGCAGGTGCAGGCGGGCCAGACACTGGAGTATCGCGTCATCAGCGACAACCGCATCGGCTTCGACATCATTCCGGTCGAGCCGTAGCCCGCAGGGTTACTTGATCACCTTGCGCGCGGTCTCGAGGTATTCGTTGCCGTAGCGCTTAACCTCGGCGGCGTTCTGTGCCTCGGAGGCGATATGGATTTCCTCGAGGGTGTCGGTCAGGCCATCCATCTCCTCGTTGATCTTCTCCAGCGCGTCCTTGAGCGTGTAGGTCAGCTCGTGGATCTGCGCGAGGCTCTCCGGCGTCAGGCCCTGGGCCATGGCCTGTTCCAGCCGGCTGTTGTACTCGGAGAAGTTCTTCACCGCCTCGGCCAGGTTGCGTGACGGTTGCGCGTCGGCGATGGCGTGGCTGGCGATCAGGCTGGACAGCGCCAGCACGGCAGTCTGGATGAGCGTTTTCACGACAGGTCCCATGGGTCGAAAGATGGGGCGCGAAGGTATCACTTGGCCATCTGCGCGACGTGCAGCAGCGCACAGTCTGCGCTGCGCCATTAGTCGCATGCCGGCGATGCGCCGGGCTCGTCCTGACCATGCCGAAGCGTTCGGAGGGTGATGCTGCCGACTACCCGTCAGGCCTCTGCAACGCCTCTGGCACGCCCGTTGCGAGAGTTTTTTCCTCTAAAGCGCAGAGGCGATCGGCCGATAGCGGTTTGCTGCTGGCCGTTCGCCGCTATCGGTGCCAGCGCTCGGGGATTCAACAACAACTACCTCGTCCCGTCTCCAGGATTGCATGGTTCCGCAAGGGAACCGCAGGCCGGCACTGCCTCGTGTCGGCATGAACCAGTCGAACCTGTTGCCTTACTTGCCAATTTGCCACGCCTTCGGCGCCGGCATGCCATATGGAAAAGAACGAATGATGCAGCAACTGACTATCCGAGCCCGCCTGCTGATCCTGATCGGGGCAATGCTGAGCGCCTGTCTGGTCATCGGCCTGACCGGGCTGAACGCGCAGCAGCGCAGCGTTGCCGGCCTCAACACCGTTTATCTCGACCGCGTGGTGCCATTGCGCGACCTCAAGCTGATCGCCGACCTCTATGCGGTGAAGATCGTCGACGCCACGCACAAGACGCGCAGCGGGATGCTCAGCTACCAGCAGGCGCGTGATGACGTGCGGACCGCGCGGGCCGAGATCCGGCGGCTCTGGGGCGAGTACATGAACACCAGCCTGATCGACGCCGAGCGGCAGGCGTCCGCCCGCATCGAAGTGCTGATGCAGAAGGCCGACGCACCGCTGGACGACCTCGAACGTATTCTCGACCGCCACAGCGAAAAGCGCCTGGCCGCGTTCGTCATCAACGATCTGTACCCGCTGATCGACCCGATTTCCGAGGGCTTCAGCGAGCTGATCGGCTTGCAACTGGGCGAAGCCAAGGGCGAGTACGAGCGCGCTCTGGCGCTCTACCAGCGCAATCGGGTGCTGAACATCGGTTTGCTGCTGGTCATGCTGATCGGCGGCGGGATTTTCGCCATGGTCCTGCTGCGCAGCATCAGCCGGCCGCTGGAAGCGCTGAAGCAGGCGGCAGCCTCGGTCGCCGCAGGTGACCTGAGTCGTACCATCGAGTGCCGCGGGCGTGACGAGATCACCGAGGTGCAGCAGTCGATCCGGCAGATGCAGCAGACCCTGCGCGACACCCTGCAGGACATCCAGGGCTCGGC
>DNMQ01000447.1 GCA_003488145.1 Pseudomonas sp. | reverse complement strand
ACCACCAGCACGCTCTACGTGCCACTGTATTTCAGCAGCTACAACGCCAGCGCGGCCGAGCAGCAGGAGCTGAGCGGCATCAGCGGGGCCTTCTACGGCGTGCTGTTCGCCATGTTCTGCTACAACCTGTTCCTCTTCGCCTCGCTGCGTGAGCCGGCCTATTTCTGGTACCTGGTCTATACCCTTAACGTCGGCCTGTTCGCCCTGTCCTTCGACGGTTTCCTGGTCAAGTGGCTGGCCGACGATGGCGGCCGGGTCGCTCAGGGCATCTACGTGCTGTTGTTCAGCCATTGCCTGATCGCCATCCAGTTCAGCCGGCACTTCCTGCATACCCGCGAACTCTTTCCACGGCTCGATCTGGTGCTGCGCTGCACGCTGCTCATCGCCCTCGGCAGCATGGTTTCCGGGCTGCTGCTGGACGTGCAGACCTGGAGCATCCTGGCCAGCATCACGGTGATCGCCGCCTCGGTCGGCCTGCTCGTCACCGGTGCCTTCGTCTGGCGCCGCGGCGTGCGCTACGGGGTTTACTACACGCTGGCCTGGGGCGTGCTGCTGGCCTCGTTCATTCTGGTCACGGCCGGCTCGTTGGGTTTCGAACTGTTCGGCCTGTACGGCGCGGCGGTGGTCAAGGCCAGCGTCGCTTTCGAACTGATCACCCTGTCCATCGGCCTGGCCGATCGCATCAACCTGCTCAAGGAAGAGGGCTACCGCTCCCGCGAGGCTGCCGAACGGGCCGCCAGCGAGAACGAAGCCAAGAGCCGCTTCCTGGCCAAAATGAGTCACGAGATCCGCACTCCGCTCAATGGCGTGCTCGGCATGCTGCAACTGCTGCGTGAAACGCCGCTGGACCGCAGCCAGCAGTTCTACCTGGATACCATCTCCAGCTCCGGCAATTCACTGATGGCGGTGATCAACGACATCCTCGACTACGCCCGGATCGGCTCCGGCAAGCTCAGCCTGGAAGACATCGATTTCGATCTGGAAATCCTGATTTCCGAAACCATCCGGCTGTTCACCGCGCAGGCGCTGGAGAAACAGCTGAGCCTGCACGTAGGCCTGGAGCCCGGCGTGCCGCGACGGATTCGTGGCGACCCCACGCGACTCAAACAGATTCTGATGAATCTGCTGAGCAATGCGCTGAAATTCACCGAGCACGGCCACGTACTGCTCGAAGTCTCCTGCCGTCAGACCCAGGAAGGCACCCGGCGCCTGGTGTTCTGCGTCAGCGACAGCGGTATCGGCATGCGTCAGGAAGTGTTGGCGCAACTGTTCGAATCCTTCTCCCAGGGCGATTCGAGTACCACCCGACGTTATGGTGGCAGCGGACTTGGCCTGGCGATCAGCAAGGAGCTGGTGGAAATGATGAACGGCCATATCGAGGTGCAGAGCGCACCGGGCCGCGGCAGTCGCTTCTGCTTCGAGATTCCGCTGCAAAGCGCCAGCGACACGGAAGACCCTCTCGCCCATCTGCTCGGCGGCCGCCCGGCGCTGCTCGCCTCGCAGGATACCGAGGGCCTCGAAGCGTTGAGCCATCTGCTGCGGCGCTGGGGCATGCGCACCGAGCGCTGCCAGACCCCGGAATGCCTGCCGGACTACCTGTCTGACTTCACCGCCCCGCCACTGCTGGTTCTGCTGGCGCCCTGGCCGGGTAGTCCGGCGCAGTGGCTGGAGCGTCTTCGCCCGCATCTGGAGGCGAATCAGCGGGTGCTGATGCTCTATTCGCCAGTCCACGAGCCACCGCCACCATCGCCCGGCTTACGCCTGATCAGCCTGGCGCTACCGCTGCAGAGCACGCCGCTGCGCGAGGCGCTGCAAACCCTGTACGCCGAGGAGCCTCGGCGGGCCAGCGAAACGACCGAAGAAGCGCCGGCCGAGCAGCCACCCCGCGAGCCCTGCATTCTGGTCGCCGAGGACAATCCGGTGAATCAGATGGTGGTGCGCGGCCTGCTGAAAAAGCGCGGTTACGCGGTTCAGCTCGCCGACAACGGACGCCAGGCCGTGGACCTCTATCGCCGCGATCCGGAAGCCGTGCAACTGATCCTGATGGACTGCGAAATGCCGGAGCTCGATGGCTTCGAAGCCAGCCGGCGGATACGCAAGCTGGAAGCGGAGCTTGAATTACAGGCCGTGCCGATCATCGCCGTGACCGCCCACGTACTGGCAGAGCACCGTCAGCGCGGCCTGGAATCGGGTATGGATGAATTCATCGGCAAACCTCTGGAAAGCCGGCAGCTGTATGCTTGCCTGGACAGCTACCTGCAGGGCGGCGCGAGCTAACGTCCGCCGGCCTTGTGGCAAACCGGCTCACCCGAAGAAATCCCATGCTCATACCGCACGACCAGCTCGAACCGGACACCCTGACCCGCCTAATAGAAGATTTCGTCACCCGCGATGGCACCGATAATGGTGACGAAACCCCGCTTGAAACCCGGGTGACACGGGTGCGCCGCGCGCTGGACAAGGGGGAGGCGGTCATCGTCTTCGACCCCGACAGTCAGCAATGCCAGCTGGCCCTCAGGCGCGATGTGCCGCGCGAGTGGCTGGACTGAACGCCGCCGCGCGTTTCAGCCGAACAGACCGCTCTCGCGCTCCCAGGCACAGCGCATGCGCAGGTCGCTCTGCTGCGGACTGTGGCTGCCGGTATCGGTTTCCCAGCGAAAGGTGTGGGTGCCGTTGAGCTCTGTTTCCAGGTGCACCACCGCGCTGGTCCAGTACAACTGTTTGAGCAGCTCCTCGAAGCGCTGGACCCAGAGCGCCCACTCGTACTCCACTGCGCGGTAGCTGGCACCGAAGTGGATCACCTGGGTCTGGTACAGGCCCAGCTCCTCGTTACGGCAGAAGGAAAACATCTCGCGACCGATGAAGGGCCAGGCCTCGCCCTGCGGCAACGCCTGCACGGCAGCCAGATTGTTCGCCCGGCGCTGGCGGCACTGCTCGGGGTCGGCGGAAGGCCAATCACGGATGCAGCCATAAACGATGGATTCAGACTCCACTCGAAACTCCGAAACGCAGGGATGAACTGGGACGGCGAGCTTTCTAGCACAGCGCGGCGGGCGGGTCACCCGCGGCTTGGGAAGTGGTGAAACAGGCCACAGCCTCGGGACGGTTCAGCGATCCTGATGCCGTGGCCGCAGGCGCATCGCCAACAACGACATGCATGCCGCCATGCCGGTGAGGACCAGGAATGGCATGCGATAGTCACCCGCCAGATCACGCCCGAGCCCGGCCAGTACCGGTGTCAGGCACGCCAGGCAGTAGCCGGTGCAGAGCATCATCGCGGTCAGCCGGCTGACCGCCAACGGAGTATTGGCTTCGTACATCGGCGAGATCAGCGCCAGGGAGAAAGTGCCGTTGAGCGCGACGCCGAGCAGCATGCAGGCCAGCAGGGGTTGCCAGCTCGGTGCCAGAGCGATTGCTGCCAGGCAAAGGGTCGCCAACCCGCCGCACGCTGCCATGATTCGATGCCGATTGCCCAGCCGCTGCGCCAGCCAGGGCATGGCAAAGGCACTCGGCAGGCCGATGAGCATGAAGCCACTGAAGAACGCATTACTTTGCAGCAGGCTGTAGCCAACCTCGTGATAACGAGCCACCAGCCAAGTGGCCAGCGCGTAGAACAGCCCGGCCTGAAGGGCGAAGTAGACACTGAGCAACCAGGCCCGAGGCTCCTTCCAGGGCAAACCGGCACGACTCTCGCTGGCGGCTTCCGGCTGATTGGGCAAGCGCGACCAGATCAGCAGCGCAGCCAGGGCCGGCAGCGCCCAGAGCGCCAGGCCACG
This sequence comes from Pseudomonas sp., assembly GCA_003488145.1. Taxonomy (GTDB): domain Bacteria; phylum Pseudomonadota; class Gammaproteobacteria; order Pseudomonadales; family Pseudomonadaceae; genus Stutzerimonas. Next base: position 2,068 of record DNMQ01000447.1, on the reverse strand, counting down.
CGTCCAGTCCTGCCCCATCACCTCGGTGGCCGGCGCCGTCACCACTACGCCGAGGGTGCCGCCGACCGCCATGCTCAGCGAGTACCAGGCGGCGGTCTGGCCCATGCGTTCGAGGAAGTAGCGCTTGATGAAACCGGACAGCAGCGGCCCGGCGACGGCGATCCCGGCGCCAACCAGCCCGGCGGTGCCGATCAGCAGAACGGCGTTGTGGCCGAACAGCCGCAACAGCAATGCCACGCCGATCAGCCCGAGGCACAGCGCGATGCTGCGCTCCAGCCCGAAACGCACGGCCAGCCGCGGCGCCAGGGGGGCGAGCAAGCCCATCAGCAGAACCGGCAAGGCCGTGGTGAGACTGATCAGACCGCGAGAAAGCGAAAGCTCTTCGGCGATGCGCTCGATCAGCGGAGCGAAGGAGGTAATACCTGGGCGCAGGTTGATGGCAGCCAGTACCAGTGCCAGCATCAGCAGCCCGCGGGAGGGAAAATTCACAAGCGATCCATAGGGTTACGGCGAAGAAAGCCGGACAGGCAACCCTACTCCCCGCCCCTCCCCGAGGCAACCGCAGCGGCCGCCGAAGCGACCGGGCAGTCTCAGAGCGCCTTACTCTTGGCGCGTTTCTTTTCGGCCAGCAGCGCCATCTCGTCGTAGATCGCCTGAGGGTTCTGCTGCTTGACCTTCCAGGCCATACGGCCCTCGTCGTGCGGCAGGATCATGAACTCGCCCTTGGCGACCTGCTGGTGGATGTAGTCAGCGATATCCGCCGCAGTAATCGGCGAGGACTCCAGCAGCTTGCCGATCTGCGCCTTCACGTTCGGCGTCGGGCCGCGGAAGGAGTCCAGCAGGTTGGTCTGGAAGAACGACGGGCAGACCACATGCACGCCGACCTCGGCCTGGCGCAGCTCGACCAGCAGGCTTTCCGACAGCGCCACGACGCCGGCCTTCGCCACGTTGTAGTTGCTCATGCCCGGCGCCTGCATCAGCGCCGCCATGGAGGCGATGTTGATGATCTTGCCCTTGCTCTTCTGTACTAACGGCAGGAACGCCTTGCAGCCCTTGACCACGCCCATCAGGTTGATCGCGATCTGCCAGTCCCAGTCCTCCAGCGACAACTCGTCGAAGAAGCCGCCGGAAGCCACACCGGCGTTGTTGACCACGATATCGATGCCGCCAAGCTTCTCCTCGCAGGCCTGGGCGAAGGCGANNGAAAGCGCCAGCTGCCAGCCCTCACGCGCCCAGCGCAGGGCAATCTCGCGACCGAGCCCGGAGCCGGCACCAGTAATCATCATGCGGTTGTGCATCGTTGTGCTGCCTTTTGTTGTTCGGGTAGTGGCAGCGAGTCTAGCGAATGCCGGGGCACGGACCGGCATCCATCAGACTGCTGAATGCCCTTGGCAAACCCGCGGCTCATGGGGCTGACCGCGCGGTTCCGGGCAGGCAATATGGCGGCAGCATGGGCTCGCTATAGCTGCACGAGCGACCTGCGCCACGAATAAAAAAGGGCAGCCCGAGGGCTGCCCTTGTTTCTGCCAGCATTGCGTTAGTGCGCGACGGCACCGGTGGCACCCAGGCCGGTCTGCGAACGAACGAACTGGGCGAAGAAGCGCTCGCGCTCCTCACCGGCACGCTTGGACTTGTCGGTGACCGAGAAGAACCAGATGCCGATGAACGCGGCGGCCATCGAGAACAGCGCCGGGTATTTGTAGGGGAAGATCGCCTCGGCATAACCGAACACGTCGACCCATACGGTCGGGCTGATGATGGTCAGCAGTAACGCAGTGAACAGCCCCAGCGAGCCACCGAACAGCGCGCCGCGGGTGCTCAGGCCCTTCCAGTACATGGAAAGGAACAGCACCGGGAAGTTGCAGCTGGCGGCGATGGAGAATGCCAGGCCGACCATGAAGGCGATGTTCTGCTTTTCGAAGATGATGCCGAGCAGAATCGCCACCACGCCCAGGGTCAGGGTGGTCAGCTTGGTCACGCGCATCTCGTCCTCTTCCCGCGCCTTGCCCTGCTTGATCACGCAGGCATAAAGGTCATGGGAAACCGCCGAGGCACCGGCCAGGGTCAG
>DNMQ01000446.1 GCA_003488145.1 Pseudomonas sp. | reverse complement strand
CTGCAGCGGCTGGCTGGTGAGCGAGGTGCCGCGCGGCCGTCAGGTCGGGCAATGGATCGTCGCCAGCGCCATCGGCCTGCACTTCACCAGCGAGGTCATGCAGCAGGTGCTGGCGCACCTAGGCGTGATCCTCGCCGGCGCGGTCGGCACGCTGCTGCTGGGCCTGATCGGCCTCTGCATCCTGCTGCGCAGCGGCACCGATCGCGCCACTGCGTTCTTCGCCAGCATGCCGGGTGGCGCCAGCGAAATGGTGGTGCTGGCCAACCGGCACCAGGCTGAACCTGCGCGCGTGGCGGCGGCGCACAGCCTGCGCCTGCTGCTGGTGGTGCTGATCGTGCCGGCGCTGTTCACCTGGGGCCTGCCGACGGTCGCGGCACCGCCTGCGGCCCCGGTGAGCTGGCCCTGGCTAGCCGTGCTGCTGCCGGCGGGCGGTCTGCTGGCGCTGCTCTGGCAACGCCTGAACCAGCCCAATCCGTGGATGCTCGGCCCGCTGACCGCCTGCGCGCTGGCCAGTGTGGCGTTCGACCTGCACATCGGCCTGCCGGGCTGGGCCGGCGCGCTCGGCCAGTGGTTGATCGGCTGCTCACTGGCCTGTCATTTCGACCGGCCGTTCTTTCGCAGTGCGCCGACGTTCCTGCTGCGCATCCTGCTGTTCACCCTGCTGGCGATGCTGTTCGCTGCCGGACTGGGCGGCGCGCTGGGCTGGCTGACCGCGCTGGACGAGGTGTCGCTGATGCTCGGCATGATGCCCGGCGGCATCACCGAGCTGTGCCTTACCGCGGAAGCGCTGCAGCTGTCGGTGGCGCTGGTCACCGCGGTGCAGGTGCTCAGGCTGTTTCTGGTGATGTTTCTCGCCGAGCCGTTGTTTCGCCTCTGGCAACGCCGCGCTTGCTGACCGACGTGGCCCTGGATCAGGCCGGCCGTCCCGGCAGGTGAGGCTCTCCGGATATCACCTCCCGTGGCGCTTCGCCGGCTGTGCGCGCCTTGTTGCCGCCGGGGCCTTCCAGTGCCGGATAGGCGGCGCTGCAGAACAGTGAATTGAGGCGCTTCATGTCGGCGATCAGCTCCAGGTGCGCTGCGCTGGTCTCGATGCTTTCCACCACCTGCTGGTGCAGGCGCTGCACGTGGGAGTGCGCCAGTTCGCGCTCCAGCTTGCGGAACTGGCGCTTGTGCTGCAGCAGCTGGCGGGCGCTATGGGAGTCGCCGGAGATGAAGACCGACAACCCCAGCCGCAGGTTGGTGCTCAGCTGGGCATGCAGCTGGCCGAGCTCCTCCAGGCCGCTGTCGGAGAAGGAGCGACGCTTGGACGTCTTCAGGTTCTGCACCTTGCTAACCATGTGCTCGATGATGTCGCCGGCCTGTTCCAGGTTGATCGCTAGCTCGATGATCTCCGCCCAGCGCCGGCCCTCCTGCTCGGCGAGGTCTTCGCGCGGCATCTGCGCCAGGTAGAGCTTAACGCCGCTGTAGAGCGCGTCGACGTCATCGTCCAGGCGGCGAATCTCGTCGCCGGGCTCCGGTCGGTCTTCGCGCAGCACCTCCAGCAGCCGCGCCAGCATCAGCTCCACCATGTCGCCGATGCGCAGGGTTTCGCGGACCGCATTGGCCAGCGCCAGGCTCGGCGTATCCAGCGCGGCAGGGTCGAGATGCCGCGGCTGCGCCACGCCGTTGTCCAGCGCACGCTCCGGCAGCAGGTATTCACACAACTGCGCCATCGGCTTCACGGTGGGCAGCAGGATCACGCAGCGCAGGCTGTTGTAGATCAGGTGAAAGCCGATCACCTGGGTCTGTGCGCTGACACCCAGGGTGTCCATCCAGGCCACCAGCATGCTGAGAAACGGCAGCACGATGAGCCCGGCCAGCTTGTACAGCAGGTTGCCCAGCGCCACGCGGCGTGCCGAAGCCGGCTGCAGGCTGGCGTTGAACCAGGCGAGCAGGCCGCTGCCGATGTTGGCGCCGATCACCAGGCCCAGCGCCACCGGCAGGCTGATCAGGCCGGCGCCGGCCAGCGTCGAGGTCAGCAGCACCGCGGCGAGGCTGGAATACGACAGCACGGCGAACAGCGCGCCCACCAGCACCGCGAGCAGGGTGTCGCCGGCCAGCGAGGAGAACAGCACCTGCATGCCGCGCGCCTCGGTGATCGGCTCGGCGGCGTGCACGATCAACTGCAGGGCGAGAATGATCAGGCCGAGGCCGATCAGCACGCGGCCGATCTGGCCGACGCGGGTCTGTTTGCGCGTGAGGAACAGGCAGACGCCGAGCAGCGTCAGCAGCGGCGACAGCCAGGAAAGATCGAGGGTCAGCACGCGGGCCATCAGCGCGGTGCCGACATCCGCGCCGAGCATGATTGCCAGCGCCGTGGGCAGCGCCATCAGACCCTGGGCGACAAAGGAGATGGCCAGCAGCGCGGTGGCATTGCTGCTCTGCACCAGCGCGGTGACGCCGATGCCGGCACCGAAAGCCAGCGGCGCGTTGCCCATGCTCTGGCCGAGCGCCCGTCGCAGGTGCGAGCCATACACCCGCATGATCCCGGTACGCACGATATGCGTACCCCAGACCAGCAGGGCGATGGACGACAACAGGTGCAACAGGGTCAGCATCGGTCGGGCTCCTGCCCCGGCGAGCAGCAACGACGAAAGCCTGCGTCACAAGGACGCAGATCTTCACCGGGGATACTCGATTGACCCTGGCCTGCCGGCCCCGTTCACCGAAACGTCACAAAGCCTTGCTGGCCCGCCCTCTCAGGGGCGGGTGTAGTAGCCTACGCCCAGCAGTACATCGTCGACCCGCTGGATCAGCGTGTGCTTCTGCTCGACCGCGTTGGTCGCGGGGTTGCGCCAAACGTAGTCGACGCTGCCGGAGCCCTGCTTGCGGGCCAGTTCGATCATCTCCTTGAACAGTGGCTTGCCGGCGGCATCGTTGACGTTGCGCACATCGACACCCACCAGGTTCGGCGAGCTGCCGCTGGCGCGGTAGCGACCGTCATCCAGGCCGATGGCGAAGACGTACTCGTCGTTGAAGACAAAGCCGCCACGCGGATCATTGAAGCTACGGAAGGCGGCGTCGGCGCCCTTGTCCTTGACCTGCTGCACGGCGCGGTCGAGCAACGCTTTGGCCCGCTCGGCGGTGGCGCGGGGGATGTAGTAGCCGACACAAAGCACATGATCGCCGACCTTGCGGAACTGGCTGATCTTGTTTTCGACCTTGTTGTCGGCCGGGTTGAGCCACTGGTACTCGACCTCGCCGCTGTCCTGCTTCGCCGACTTGTCGAGGATTTCACGAATGAACGACTTGCCTGCAGCGTCCTTGAGCTCGCCAACGTTCAGCCCTACGAGGCTGGCCGATGGACCGCTGCTGGCCTGCATGGTGCCGTCCTCGCCGAGCACGAAGATGTAGTACTGGCCATGAACGAACTCGCCGTTGCGGTCGTTGAAAGCGGCCAGTGCCTGTTCCGGACCCTTGGCCTGGAAGGTCAGCACGGCCTGGTCGAGCAGGGCGCGGGCCTGGCTGGCGTGGCTGCGCTCCACCGAGCCGAGCGTCCGCTGCTGGGCTGGCTCCTGTGCGTGCAGAAGCAGCGGCACGGCGCCCAGCGTGGCGGATAGGGAAAGGGCGAGCAGCTTCTTGCGGTTCCGGTTCATGAACGACTCCTGACCTGATGGCGGGCGACTAAGCGGCCGCCCCGTATCCCCATGCTAGGCAGCAGCAGCGGAATTGATATTGGTCGAGAGGAGCAAAAGGACAGGGCGAAAGGAGGAGATTCGCCGCGACACGAGTTGTCGCAACCGGGATACAGACTCAAGTGCACGGCTCGCTCCGCTGCAGAGCGGCCTGTAACCTAGCGACTTCTGTTCACGCGGTGC
>DNMQ01000069.1 GCA_003488145.1 Pseudomonas sp. | reverse complement strand
TGCCCCAGCGGATACCAGTAACTGACCCAGCGCCAGCCATCGAACTCGGGCTTGCCGGTCAGATCCATGCGTACACGGTCCTCGGCGCCGGTCAGGCGCAGCAGGAACCATTTCTGTTTCTGGCCGATGCACAGCGGCTGGCTGTGGGTTCGCACCAGGCGTTGCGGCAGACGATAACGCAACCAGCCACGGGTGCAGGCGAGGATCTTCACATCCTGCTCTTCCAGGCCCACTTCTTCGTTGAGTTCGCGAAACAACGCCTCTTCCGGCGTTTCACGGGCGTTGATACCGCCCTGGGGGAATTGCCAGGCATCCTGATTGATCCGCCGAGCCCACAGCACCTGACCGACATCATTGGTCAGGATGATGCCGACATTGGGGCGAAAACCATCGGAATCGATCACGGCATACCACCTCGCAGACGCATGTCGCGGCATTGTTCCACAAAACCGCAACAAGCCGAAAGCGCAGCAAGCCGCCGTTCGGCCCGCGCTCCTGACCCGCGCTGCACCGCCTGGCAGATGGGCCGAGACTGCACCGCGGACGATCTAACCGCTATGCTTGGCGCTGCCCTGACCATCCCCGAGGAAATCTTCCGTGCGCCTGGCTCTATTCGATCTCGACAACACCCTGCTGGCCGGTGACAGCGACCATGCCTGGGGCGAATACCTCTGCCAGCGCGGCATCGTCGATGCGAGCCACTACCGGGCCCGTAACGATGCCTTCTATCAGGACTACCTGGCCGGCAACCTCGACGTGCACGCCTACCAGAACTTCTGCCAGGAAATCTTGGGGCGCAGCGAAATGACGCAGCTGCAGGCCTGGCACGAGGAGTTCATGCGCGAGCACATCGAGCCCATCGTTCTGAGCAAGGGCGAAGCGCTGTTGCGCCAGCACCTGGAAGCCGGTGACAAGGTGGCGATCGTCACCGCCACCAACCGTTTCATCACCGGACCGATCGCCGCACGCCTGGGCGTCGACACCCTGCTGGCCACCGAATGCGAGATGCGCGACGGCCGTTACACCGGCCGCCTGACCGACATCCCCTGCTTCCAGGAAGGCAAGGTCCAGCGTATCGAGCGCTGGCTGGCGGAAACCGAGCAGAGCCTGGAAGGCAGCTATTTCTACAGCGACTCGCGCAACGACCTGCCGCTGCTCGAGCGGGTCGACCACCCGGTGGCGGTCGATCCCGACCCGGTGCTGCGGGCGATCGCCGAGGAGCGCGGCTGGCAGGTCATCTCGCTGCGCCCGTGATCCGACGAATTACGCGCCGTGCTGCGGCGCGGCGCTAATGCGACACCCCAAAGGAACCCGACAGCGCGGTCAGCCTGCCCGGGACACCGCTCGCACGCTCACAAGAGGAGCAGCATGCCCGCGTCCCTCGAACAACGCAGTTCCCGACCGATCGTGGTGGTCGCCCTGGCCACCGCACTGTGCCTGACCGGCGATTCCATGCTGTACATCGCCCTGCCGATCTACTGGCACGAAGTCGGCCTCGAGGCGCTCTGGCAGGTGGGCGTACTGCTCTCGGTCAACCGCCTGATCCGCCTGCCATTTAACCCGCTGATCGGGTGGCTGTACCAGCGCATCAGTCTGCGCGCCGGCCTGCTGCTGGCCACCACGCTCGGCACCCTGACCACCCTGGGCTACGGCATCGCCAAGGGGTTCATCGCCTGGCTGCTGTTGCGCGCGCTGTGGGGCATCGGCTGGTCGTTCTTCCGCATCGGCGGCCTATCGGCGGTGGTCTACTGTGCCGCCGGCCAGTCGCGCGGCCAGGCGATGGGCCTGTACAACGGTCTCTATCGCACCCACAAGCCCCTCGGCATGCTGCTCGGCGGCCTGCTGGTGCCGGTCTACGGCCTGCCGGCACTGGCTCTGAGCTTCGCCGCCATGGCCCTGCTGGGCCTGCCATTGCTGCTGCGCCACTTCCAGCCGCCGGCGGCGCTCGACGAGCGCCAATTGCCGGCGGCGCCCGCCGCCGACACCCCGCCACGGCTCGCACGGCTGAACGGCAAATACCGGGTGATCGTCAGCGGCTTCTGCACCGCCATGCTGATCCAGGGCGTGCTGGCGGCGACCCTGAGCGCACTGATCGAACGCTTCTACGGCAACCGGCTCGACCTGTTCGGCCTGCTGCTCAGCGCGACCGCGCTGTCTGGCATCCTGCAGGCGCTGCGCTGGTCATGGGAGCCTTGGCTGGGTCGGCGCTTCGGTGCCTGGTCCGACGGCCCGCGCGGCCGCTCGCGGCTCTATGGCGGAACGCTGCTGGTGGCGGCGCTGAGTTTCGGCCTTATGGCCAGCGGCCTGCCGCTGCTGCCCTGGCTCGCCGTGACCCTGCTGGTGATGCTGCTGGCGACGGCGCTGACCACCCTTACCGATGCGCTGGCCAGCGACGTCGCCAGCGCCGGCAACGTCGTCGCCTTCATGACGCGCTATTCGATCGCCCAGGACCTGGGCGCCGCCCTCGGGCCGCTGCTCGCCTACCTGCTGATCGGGCTGGCCGACGGCTTCGCCTGGCTGTACTGGGGCGGCTCGGCGATCTACCTGCTGCTGGCCCTGGCCTGGCTGCGCCGCAGGGGCCGTGCGGGCGATTGATCAGACCGGCTTGGCGCCCATCAGCGCCGTGATTGCGATCAGCACCAGCAGTACCAGCACGCCGTAAATGCCGGCATTGCGTGCGGCGGTGGCGTTGCCCGGTGCCTGCCAGGCGGCGAGGCGGCCGGCCAGCAGCGGCACCAGCGCTACCAGCACGACGAACAGCACGGAGCTGGCCAGCAGCCATAGCTGGCCCAGCGGCCATCCGGCCAGATGTGTCATCCACCATCCGGTCAGCGGCAATGACAGGCCGATCACCGCCAACAGCGGCAGGGACAGCCGGCGGGTGCGTTGCAACTTGCGCTGCAGCACGGCCTGGTCGCCGCCGCGGGCCGCCTTCCACAGCATCAGCAAGTGCACGATCACGCCCAACAGCAAGAGCACTGCGGTGGCGCCATGCACGATGCGGAGGGTCAGGTAGTGTTCCATTGGCTTTCCTTTATCTGCGCTCAGCCGAGAAACAGCTTGTAGGCGGGGTTGTCGCTTTCATCCCAGTAGCGGTAGCCGATCTTGTCCAACGCCGCGGGTACCAGGTGGCGCTCCTCGGCCGGCACCTGCAGGCCGGCGACCACCCGGCCATCGGCCGCACCGTGGTTGCGGTAGTGGAACATTGAGATGTTCCAGCGCCCGCCCAGCTTGTTGAGGAAGTTGAACAGCGCGCCGGGCCGCTCCGGGAATTCGAAGCGCAGCACCATCTCGTCGCTGACCCCGGCCGCGTGCCCACCGACCATGTGTCGGGTGTGCAGCTTGGCCAGTTCGTTGTCGGTCAGATCGAGCACCGGGAAGCCCTTGTCACGCAGGCCCTGCACCAGCGCCGCGCGCGGGTCGTTTTCCGGATGGGTCTGCACGCCGACGAAAATGTGCGCCTCGCGGTCGGTGTGGTAGCGGTAATTGAATTCGGTGATCTGGCGCTTGCCGATCGCCTCGCAAAAGGCCTTGAAGCTGCCGGGCTGCTCGGGAATGGTGACGGCGATGATCGCTTCGCGCTTCTCGCCCAGTTCGGCGCGCTCGGCGACATGGCGCAGGCGGTCGAAATTGACGTTGGCGCC
>DNMQ01000070.1 GCA_003488145.1 Pseudomonas sp. | reverse complement strand
ATTGCGGATCGAGGTTGTAGGTGTGCGGATCAACGTCCACGTACACTGGCTTGGCGCCTAGCAGAGCGACGGTCTCGGCAGTGGCGATGTAAGTAAATCCCGGGGTGATGACCTCGTCGCCGGGGCCTATGCCCAGAGCCATCTGGGCGATCTGCAGGGCATCGGTGCCGTTGGCCACACTGATGCAGTAATTCGCGCCGACGAAAGCCGCGAGCTTTTCTTCCAGCTCGTTGACTTCCGGGCCGAGAATGTACTGGCCGTGCGCGAGCACCCGCTGGACGCAGGCGTCGATCTTTTCCTTGATCAGCGCCTGCTGCGCCTTGAGGTCGATGAACTCGATCACGCCACGCTCTCCTTGCTCAATACCCTGCCACGCAGCACATAACGCGCGCCGGTATGAATGCAGGGCGCGCTGCCTTCACCTTCCAGCGGCAGTTCCAGCTGTTCGCCGAACTCGCTCATCCAGCCGATCTGCCGTGCCGGCACACCGACCATCAGCGCGTAGGCAGGAACGTCCTTGTTGATCACCGCGCCGGCGCCGACGAAGGAGAACTCGCCAATGGTCACACCACAGACGATGGTGCAGTTGGCGCCGAGGGTGGCGCCCTTCTTAACCAGGGTGTCGCGGTATTCGCTCTTGCGCTCGATCAGCGAGCGCGGGTTGTACACGTTGGTGAAGACCATGCTAGGGCCGCAGAACACGCCCTCTTCCAGGGTGACGCCGTCGTAGACCGAGACGTTGTTCTGAATCTTGCAGTTGTCGCCGATGACGACCTTGTTGCCGACGAACACGTTCTGCCCGAGCGACACGCCGCTACCGATACGCGCGCCGCCGCTGACATGGACGAAATGCCAGACGCGTGAGTCTTCGCCAATCTGCGCGCCCTCATCGACGATGGCGCTGGGGTGTTGGTAATAGCTCATGGTTCAACCTAACAGGCGCGCAAGGAACGGGTGACCTTCGCCATCCTGAGCGCGACTGGGCGCCAGGCTGCGGATGGTTTCGACGGTTTCCACGCAGTGCCGCGCATCCTCGATGCCATAGCCGCGGCCGTCGAGAATGGCCTGGTAGCTGACGGTGTGCAGGTCGGTAAAGCCTTCGGAGAACTCGATTTCGGCACCATCACAGGTGATCGAGCGATAGGTCGGCTTCTTGCCCTTGACCGAGTCGGGCAGGTCGTTGGCGTCGATGGAAAGGAACCAGCGCACCCGCGCATTCTCGTACTCCAGATAGCCAGCGGCCTTGAATTCGTTGACGTAGTGCACGACGTTGCGCTGCAGCTTGCCGAAGATGAAGTGCAGCATGTCGTAGAAATGCACACCGATATTGGTGGCCACACCGAAGGATTTGCGCGGGTCGCCCTTCCAGCTCTCCATGTACCACTTGCCGCGGCTGGTGATGTAGGTCAGCTCGACGTCGTGCTTGTGGTCCTGCTTGCCCGCTTCGACCTGCTGTTTCAGATCGATGATCGCTTGGTGGTGGCGCAACTGCAGGATGTTGCACAGGCGGCGACCGGTCTCCTTCTCGGTAAGCAGCAGGTCGTCGAGCATCGCCGTGTTGGGCACCAGCGGCTTTTCGCAGATCACGTCACAACCCAAGCGCAGACCAGCGTTGATATGCGCGTGGTGCAGGTAGTTGGGCGAGCAGATCGACACGATATCCAGGGCGGTCGCCGGATCGCGCTTCAAGCGCCAGGCATGGTCGTAGAAGCGCTCGAACTCGGTGAAGAACTCGCTCTGCGGCGAGAGGCTGTCGATGATGCCGACCGAGTCGTTGATGTCGTAGGCACAGGCCAGCTCGCTGCCGGTGTCCTTGATGGCACGCATGTGGCGCGGGGCAATGTAGCCGGCAGCGCCGATAAGGGCGAATCGTTTCATGCTGTCTCTCGCAAACGGTGGGGGCGGGTCGGTGCTGGCGGCGCGACCCGCGGAAGGCTCTAGCTCAGGCCTTGATGATGTTCGCCTGAGGCACTCGGTATTTGCCGCGGCTGTCAACCAGCAGACGCGCGTTCGCCTGGATCAGTGCGTAGTCGAACTTGTCATGATCGGTGGCCAGCACCACGGCATCGAACGAAGCCAGGTTCTCGGCCGTAAGCGCCTCACTGGACAGCTTGAAATGGTGCTCGCGCATATCGGGGAACACCGGCACATGCGGGTCGCTGTAGGCAACGATACCGCCTTTGGCCTCGATCAGTTCCATGATTTCCACCGACGGCGACTCGCGCATGTCATCGACATTTTTCTTGTAAGCAATGCCCAGCACCAAAACCCGACTGCCCTTGAGCGCAAGGCCACGTTCATTGAGCCCGTCCATCAGCTTGCCCACTACGTATTCGGGCATAGCCTGATTGACTTCGCCGGACAGCTCAATAAAGCGGGTGTGCAGGCCATACTCGCGGGCCTTCCAGGTCAGATAGAAGGGATCGATCGGGATGCAGTGACCGCCCAGACCAGGACCCGGGTAGTAGGCGGTAAAACCGAAAGGCTTGGTCGCCGCAGCGTCCACCACTTCAAAGATATCGATACCCATACGGTCAGCGACAACCTTCATCTCGTTGACCAAGCCGATATTGACCGCACGATGGATGTTCTCCAGCAGCTTGGTCATTTCTGCTGCCTTGGTCGAACTGACCGGCACCACCTGATCGATAGCCTGCTCGTAGAGCGCGATGCCCACCTCCAGGCAATTGACGGTATGGCCGCCGATCACCTTCGGAATGGTGCGTGTCTCAAAATTTGGATTGCCCGGATCTTCACGCTCAGGCGAATAGACCAAGAAGATGTCCTCGCCAACCTTGAGCCCGCCTTCCTGAACGCGCGGCAGCAGCTCCTCCTCGGTGGTGCCAGGATAGGTAGTGCTTTCCAGCGATACGACCTGGCCAGCGCGCAGGTATGGCTTGATGGCGTTGATCGTATCAATCACGAAGCTCATGTCTGGCTCGCGATATTTGTTCAGCGGCGTCGGCACGCAGAGGATCAATGCATCGCATTCGCTGGCACGACTGAATTCGGCTGTGGCTTCGAAGCCACTCTGGCGAGCCTTTGCAATATGCTTCGCCGAAATATGTTCGATATAGCTTTGTCCAAGGTTCAATTTGGAAACTTTGCTCGTATCGATATCAATCCCGAGCACTCGAAAGCCAATCGAGTTGTAACGCAACATTAACGGCAGCCCAACGTAACCAAGACCAACGATACCAATAATGGCTTCCTTGTTCTTAAATTTGGCGATGCTCTTTTGTGTTTGCTCGAACATGTACTACTCACTCCACTGAATATACATTCGCCGGAACGGCTACATTTATTAGCCCGTGCCTTGCAACTGAGTCCTGAACGCGCCGTACCCTGTCAGCTTGTCAAAGTGTTCTCAGTAATGCTCCATGGGCACCGAGGCCAAAAAGCTTCGCACTACCTTCTCCCCGCACCATCCGCAATCACTGGCAACAATCGCTTTTGCCGTAATATCCATTTTTATCTAACCCAAATAACGGATTAACTGCCGAGGTTTGCTATGCAAGTATCTATATCTAGCCGCTCTTGATCATCATCTCGCAGCCCTTCCGACCGGAGACACGCGAGCTGCCTCTACGAGGCAGCCAACGAACATAATGTTCTGCTTTGAATCGCACCATAGCCTGTCCAAGTCATAATACAGCCGCTTAAGCACTCCACCACCAAGGAAAATTGCAGGACGAGCGGTTCGTGCAAATCGCTGTATATGGTCGCCGGGGTAAAAACTCTCACGAAGCCAGTGCTAAGCCCAACGGACGGTTCAGGATTGTAGACGCCCTGATGCTTGTGACTTCCCAAAAAGGACTGTAGCTCTCGATAGACTATAGTGAGGCGACTGACTAAGGACACGTCGGGCATGATGAGGCGCCGGCCAGCTTGTTCTAGATCGGGCGTCTGAGCAGCCCCGCCAGCTCCTCGCTCGATTTCCCTCTTTACAAAGGAGCATATTTGGCATATCCGGGCCTGATGATTTACTCGAATCAACATAGCCGCTCTGGGATTCGCTCGATGCTGAACGCACGAATGAGCAACGTGCGTTGTCTCGAAAGGCTTGTTCTATATGCATACGGCATCGGTTAGTTCCTTTAACCTGACGATGTGAGCCGCTTCTCAAAGCTGCGCATTCTGCCACGAACTCAACCTCACACCAAGTGCGGGATAGTAAAAATCTAAAGTGACAAGGAACTTTTCGATTGAAGGCTTGCTGGGTGGCTGACCAGCAGAGTACGCCGCCATCTGCACGCAGCGAAGATGCATTCATTCGTCTTCATTCACCCGATCCCGCAATTCCTTCCCCGGCTTGAAATGCGGCACGAATTTGCCGTCGAGGCTGACGGATTGGCCAGTCTTGGGGTTGCGGCCGACGCGGGGGGCGCGGTAGTGCAGGGAGAAACTGCCGAAGCCGCGGATCTCGATCCTCTCGCCGGTGGCCAAGGCCTGAGCCATTTGCTCAAGCATGGTCTTGATGGCCAGCTCGACATCCTTGGATGAAAGCAGCCCCTGCTGGGTGACGATGCGCTCGATCAACTCCGACTTGGTCATGGTTTTCCCTTCGTTTTCAAGCGGCTAGATCATTCGGGTTGCGGTCGTTTGTAGCATGTTGCTCAGACTTTGAACAGCCCGAACGGGATTGACGACAAATGAGCGCTTGGTTTAGGAGACCACGGCACAGATCGGAATCATGGCTCAGCCCTTCGGCCCGGCGGGGCCGGTCGACATAGGAATGCTGCCGATCCTTTCTTGCAGGCATAAAAAAGGCGGGCTCTAGAGCCCGCCTACTTTTAGCTACGACAAATCAATCCTCGCGATAGCGACGCAGCTTGAGCTGCTTGCCACCGACGCGGGTGTCCTTGAGTTTACCAAGCAAGCGCTCGAGACCGTCCTCCGGAAGCTCGACCAGGCTGAAGCT
>DNMQ01000071.1 GCA_003488145.1 Pseudomonas sp. | reverse complement strand
ACCGTGACCAGCACGAACAGCAACATTCCATACAAGCCCGCACCGACTCCGCCAAAGACGATTTCGCCAAGCATCATGTTGAACATCGCCACCATGCCGCCTAGCGGGCTGAAGCTGTCGTGCATCGCGTTGACCGAGCCGTTCGATGCCGCCGTCGTGGTCGCCGCCCATAGCGCAGAGGCAGCGATGCCAAGACGACTTTCCTTGCCCTCGAGCGAGCCTTGCTGTTCCACCGCCAGGCCCGCAAACGCAGGATTGGGCTGATGCTCGGCCACCAGGACGGTCCCCAGCCCGAGCACGAACAGCAACAGCATGCAGGCCAGGATCGCCCGGCTCTGACGCAGGTCCCGCACGTAGTGACCGAACATGAACACCAACGCAGCCGGGATCAGCAGGATCGCAGCAACTTCCAGCAGATTGCTCCAGGCCGTCGGGTTCTCGAAGGGGTGAGCCGAATTGACGCCGAAGCAGCCGCCGCCGTTGGTCCCCAGCTGCTTGATTGCGATCTGGCTGGCCGCCGGCCCTAGCGGGATCGTCTGTTCGGCGCCCTGTAGCGTCGATGCCTGAACATAGTCGCTCAGGCCCTGCGGAACGCCCTGCCACACCAACAACACTGCCAGTACCAGGCTGAGCGGCAGCAAGCAGTAGAGGACGGCACGGGTCATATCGACCCAGAAATTGCCGATGCCGCTGGCACAGCGACGCGCCAAAGCACGGCAGAAAACCACCAGCACCGCCAGGCCGACGGCGGGGCTGACGAAATTCTGCACACCTAGCCCGAGCATCTGGCTGAAGTAGCTGAGCTGGGCCTCACCGCTGTAGGCCTGCCAGTTGGTGTTGGTGACGAAGCTGACCGCGGTGTTGAGCGCCAGATGCCACTCGAGACCCGGCAGCTGCTGCGGATTCAATGGCAACTGGCCCTGCAGCACGAGGATCGCGAACAGCGCCGCCAGGCTGATCGCAGTCAGGCTGAGCAGCGCCAGGCTGTAGCCCTTCCACGTCTGCTCGCCTTCCGGATCGACACCGGCCGCGCGATAGCACAATCGTTCCAGCGGCCCAAGCAGTGGAGTCAGCCAGGTACGCTCGCCTTCCATGGCTCGGTACAGATAGCGGCCGAGCCATGGGGCAGGAACCAGTACGAGTACGAAAAAGGCCGCGATCAGCCAGTAGTCATGGGTCTGCATGCGACCTCCTAACCGCGGTCGGCGCGCATCAGCGCGACCAACAGGTAGAAGAACAGAACGATGGCCAGGCCCAGCGCGAGCCCGTCAAGAATGGTCATGAATGGTGTACTCCCTGTAACGCGTCGATGCGTGTACCGGAAGTGTCCGGGCTGGCGGCGTAAAGATTCGATTGCAGCGAGGCGCGGGCCGCGTAAAGAAACCGTATT
Organism: Pseudomonas sp.; assembly: GCA_003488145.1. Taxonomy (GTDB): domain Bacteria; phylum Pseudomonadota; class Gammaproteobacteria; order Pseudomonadales; family Pseudomonadaceae; genus Stutzerimonas. The sequence goes on along the minus strand of DNMQ01000071.1, from coordinate 3,574 downwards.
TTTTGAACGCTCCGCTTGTCCGCGGCTGTTGGAACGCCAGCGCAGCGGCGCAGTCCTCTATTAACCACTTGCCTTTTGAGGAAGACGCAGATGATGAAGCAACTGTTCGACAAATCCGCCCCGCAGAACGTCCACGGCTGGGAACGCGCCGCCTCGCTGGCGGGTGGGCTGGTGATGATGGGCAAGGGGCTGCGTCGGGGCGGGCTGATCGGGCTGGCGGAGCTCGCCATGGGCGGTATGGCACTGGCGCGAGGCATCAGCGGGCGCTGCGAAGCCAAGCGCATGTTGACTGAAATGGAGAGCAAGCCAGCCCTGCCGAGCCAGCGCTACAGTCATATGCCGCTGGATTCGGAAGTCCACAGCCCGGACTTCAAGGGTGACAACGTGACATTGCCCGACAGCACACCAATGGGTCACGAGACGCGCGGCACGCCGCAGGTCTGAACCTCTGCAAGGTGGGCTGAAGCCCACCCTTTGCGCGCCGGGAGTCGGCGCCTGCCTCGCCGTACCGACGCCCGATCAAGCCTGCCCCAGCAACCGCCCCTGATTCTGCTGTGCCATCTCCTTGAGGTAGTCCCAGGTGGTGCGCATGCGCGCCAGGTCCTTGAACTCGATGGGCATCAGCATCCAGAAGGTGCGGGTAAAGCTGACCTCCTCTGGCAGCAGCAGTCGCAACCGTGGATCGGCATCGGCGGAAAACGCCGGCAGGATCGCGATCCCCGCCCCCATCGCCACGGCTTCCTGCTGCGCCAGCAGGCTGGTGCTGCGCAGCCCGACCGAGCGGGGATCGGCGATCCCATCGAGAAACAGCAGCTCCTTGCTGAACAGCAGGTCATCCACGTAGCTGACGAAGCGGTGCGCGGCCAGATCCTCGCGGCTGCGGATCGGCGGGTGTTCGTCGAGATACGCCGGCGACGCATACAGCCGCAGCACGTAGTCGGTGAGCCGGGTGATGATGAAAGGCCCACGCTCCGGGCGTTCCAGGGTGATGACGATGTCCGCCTCGTGGCGCGACAGGCGCACCGCCCGCGGCAACGCCAGCAGGTCGATGTTCAGGTGCGGGTAGCGCCGGCTGAGCCCGGTGAGCTGGCCGGCAAGCATCACCGTGCCGTAACCCTCCGTCGCGCCGATACGTACCTGCCCGGAAAGGCCATCACCCATGCTCGGCAACGAATGCTCGATGGCCACGCTGGCGCTTTCCATCGCTTCCACTCGCGGCAGCAAATTGCGCCCGGCTTCGGTTAGCTTGTAACCGCCGGGCTCACGCAGGAAGAGCTGCAGGCCCATGCTTTTTTCCAGCGCCTGCAAACGACGGGACACTGTGGTGTGGTCGACAGCGAGCCGGCGCGCCGCGGTCGTCAGCCGCCCCGCTCGGGCGACCTCGAGGAAATAGCGCAGATTGTCCCAGTCCATGGTTGAAGCCTCCCTTAGCTCCTGTGCATTTATGCAGAACGACTCTGCAGTCGATCGCATTGTAATGTGGTTTTTTGCATTGCTACATTCGGTGCAACTGGTCGCAGCCGTCCGCGAGCCATAACAACAACAGTGCCTTCTCAGGCGGAGAGCCTTATGACAACGTCCAGCTCCATTCCTACCGTCAAATTGCTGATCGACGGTGAATTTATCGANNCCGAACAGGGCAAGACCCTGGCCGATGCCGAAGGCGACGTGTTCCGCGGCCTGGAAGTGGTCGAGCACGCCGCCGGTATCGGCAACCTGCAGCTCGGCGAGCTGGCCAACAACGTCGCCGCCGGCGTCGATACCTATACCCTGCTGCAGCCGCTGGGTGTCTGCGCCGGCATCACCCCGTTCAACTTCCCGGCGATGATCCCGCTGTGGATGTTCCCGATGGCCATCGCCACCGGCAATACCTTCGTCCTCAAGCCGTCCGAGCAGGACCCGATGGTCACCATGCGCCTGTGCGAACTGGCGCTGGAAGCCGGCGTGCCGCCGGGTGTACTCAACGTGGTGCACGGCGGGCCGGACGTGGTGAACGCGATCTGCGACCACCCGGATATCAAGGCGGTGTCCTTCGTTGGCTCGACCAGGGTCGGCACCCACGTCTACAACCGCGCCAGCCAGGCTGGCAAGCGCGTGCAGTGCATGATGGGCGCGAAGAACCACGCCATCGTGTTGCCCGATGCGCACAAGGAGCAGACCCTCAACAACCTCGCCGGTGCCGCCTTCGGTGCGGCCGGCCAGCGCTGCATGGCGCTGTCGGTGGTGGTGCTGGTTGGCGAAGCGCAGGCCTGGATTCCCGATCTGGTGGCCAAGGCGCAGACCCTCAAGGTCAACGCCGGTGTCGAGGCCGGCACCGATGTCGGTCCGCTGGTTTCCTGCGCGGCGCTGGATCGCGTCAGCGGGCTGATCGAACGTGGCGTACGCGAAGGCGCCAAGCTGGAGCTGGACGGCCGCAACCCGAGCGTCAGCGGCTACGAAAAGGGCAACTTCGTCGGCCCGACGATCTTCTCCGGCGTTACCCGCGAGATGAGCATCTATCAGGAAGAAATTTTCGGCCCGGTCCTCTGCGTCATGGCGGCCGCGACCATGGACGAAGCCATCGAACTGATCAACGCGAACCCCAACGGCAACGGCACCGCCATCTTCACCCGTTCCGGTGCCGCGGCGCGGCACTTCCAGGAAGAGATCGACGTGGGTCAGGTAGGCATCAACGTACCGATCCCGGTGCCGGTGCCGATGTTCTCCTTCACCGGCTCGCGCGCTTCCAAGCTCGGCGACCTCGGCCCGTACGGCAAGCAGGTGGTGCTGCTCAACACCCCGACCAAGACCATCACCGACCGCTGGTTCGATGAGAACGAGGTCGGCGGCCCGGTCAACACCACCATCAATCTGAAGTGAAATCACTCACCTAGCCGGCGCGCGCGCCGGCCCTGAAGGATGCTGAAATGACATTCGAAACCCTGCTCGTAGAAATCAAAGAACGCGTTGCTCTGATCACCCTTAACCGGCCGCAGGCGCTCAATGCGCTCAATGCCCAGCTGATCAGCGAACTGAACCAGGCGCTGGGCCAGCTCGAGGCCGATCCGCAGGTCGGCTGCGTCGTGCTCACTGGCTCGGCCAAGGCCTTCGCCGCCGGCGCCGACATCAAGGAAATGGCCGAGCTGTCCTACCCGCAGATCTATCTTGATGATTTCTTCGCCGAAGCCGACCGCATTGCCACGCGACGCAAGCCGCTGATCGCTGCCGTTTCCGGTTACGCCCTGGGCGGCGGCTGCGAGCTGGCATTGCTCTGCGACATGATCTTCGCCGCAGACAACGCGCGTTTTGGCCAGCCGGAAGTCAACCTAGGCGTGCTGCCCGGCATTGGCGGCACTCAACGCCTCACCCGCGCAGTGGGCAAGGCCAAGGCGATGGACATGTGCCTGACCGGTCGCCAGATGGACGCCGCCGAAGCCGAGCGCGCCGGTCTCGTCGCCCGTGTGTTCCCGGCTGAAAGCCTGCTGGAGGAAACCCTCAAGGCCGCCCGGGTGATCGCTGAGAAATCCCTGCCGGCCACCATGATGATTAAGGAAAGCGTCAACCGCGCCTTCGAAACCACGCTGGCCGAAGGCAT
>DNMQ01000252.1 GCA_003488145.1 Pseudomonas sp. | reverse complement strand
CCGCCTCGAAGCATCAGGACGAACGGCGCATCGCCGAACGGCACGCACTGAATCGAGCCTTCACAGCCGGGGCAAACGTTCGTCGAGCAGACGATACAGTGCTGAATCAGACGGCCAATTGCGCAGTAGGCGCGCCCGATCCCGTGCATAGCCACGCGCAAAGGCAGCAGCACTGCTGTGCTGCTGTACCGCATCAAGATCGATCAGCGTCCAGCGACCGTTCTCCCAGAACAGGTTATGCCCCTTGAGATCACCGTGGCTGATGCGCTCGCCAATCAGCCTGGCAAAAAGCCTATCCAGCGCCTGCAGCTCCTCTTCGGGAGGCATGCTGTTCAGATACGGCTGCCAGCGGGCAATCAGGTCTTCTCCGGCAAGCAGCTCGGTAATCAGCCAGGCCTTGCCACGCAACCAAAACCAGCGCCGCTCCTTCACCGCGAGCAGCCGGGGCGTGGCGATACCCAGGAAGTCCAAACGATTGCCTTCGACCCAGCTGTGCCAGGCCCGGCTCGGACGCCAGAAACGCTTGAGCCAGTGCAGGAAGCTTTTAATGTTGTAGCGCTTGACCAACAGCGCCCGCCCATCCAGCTCGACCCGCGCCACCGTGGCCGTGCCGCCGCCCTTGTACAGCGTGCCTTGTGCCATGAAAGCATCAGGATCGGCGAGCAGCGACTGCAGATTTGCTTCTTCTTCGCGCCGCACCGCCTGGGCGCAGAAAGGCCCTATGCGCGCACTGAACAGGCTACAGTCGCGCGCGACCTTTTTCAGATAGTCGTTCAGCCGCCAGTTGCGCGTCTTGTGCATCTCTTTGAGCAAGGCTTCCAGCGGCAGTGCATGCTCGCTGTTGGCGAGCAGATAATGCACCAGCAGCTCTTCGATGAAAGGCTCCAGCTCAGCAGGTAACTGGGCGAAGAACACCCCGAGATTCTCCACCACCCGGTCGCGCGACAGTGGGCGGCCCGGCGTCTCACTCCTGACTCCGCCGCCATCGACGACGAACAGCTGTTCGCTTGTGCGTAACAGATTATCGAGGTGCAGATCGTCCTGCCAAAGCCCGCACGCATGCATCTGCGCTATCAGTTCAAGTGCTTCCCCGAGCACGCTTCGCTGGGCGTCCGAAAGCACCTGCTGACCGGCAACGGAGCGCCAGGCATCCCAGAGGCTTTCAGCTTCGTCGAGCCAGTCGAACAGCAACCACCCACCTTCGCCGTCCTCCCAGCCCTCAGCCACCAGCGCCGGAGTCGGCAACCCCTGGGCAGCCAGCAGGCCGGCACCGTCGCGCTCACGCTGATAATGCCGGCCTGCCTTGGAGCCAACCAGCAACTTGGCCAGCACCTTGCGCCCGTTCCATACGGCCCGACCGACATAACGCTGCCCCGGCAACACGCGCAGCCAGCAGGTGATATCAAGCACGCCGGAATCGGGTAGTGCCAGTCGTATCGGCAAGGCCGGCATTCGCCCGGCGGAGGCCAGAGCAGACAGATTCATCCGCGTGCTTCCTTGTTCTTGCGGCGCTGAACAAGTCGCTGGAACCAGGATTCGACAGCCCGCTGATCATCCAGATAGGCGGCCAGCAACCCCCGCACACCCTCCTCGCCCATACAGCGCGCACGACGGACCAGCGGCTCCAGATCCTTGATCCGATCCCGCCGCCCCAACAGAAGGGGACGGGTCTTTTCCAGATCGATCAGGCAAGCCTGCCAGCGACCGTCCAGCTCACGCAGGAAAACATGCTTGGGATAAAAACAGCCATGCACCTGCCCGGCCTGATGAAGGTCGCGGGCCAGTTCGCCGACAGCGCGAATGATTGCCTGCCGGCGTGCGTCGCCCAGTTGCGGCCAGCGCGTCAAACAGCCATCCAGATCTTCCCAGCCATCCAGCGCCCGCGTCAGCAGAATCGCCCGCTGTTCGCCAGCGAGCCTGCGACAACCGAAAAAGCTTGCCTGCAGGGTCGGAATGCCCAGCTGTTGATAGCGTCGGATGTTGCGAAACTCACGGGCGAATGTGGGCTCGCCAAGGGGATGCCGCAGGCTGCGGGTCAGATGGTTGCTCTGGCGCTTAAGGTAATAAGCCGTCTCGCCCAGCTCCAGCCGGTAGACACTGCTCCAGCCTCCGCGCTCGGTATTGGGCTCGTCCACCGCTTCCAGCCGGAGCGCCCAGAGCGCATCAAAGCTGGCAAGGCCATTGCCTTCGAGCACTGCCCGATCATTCTCGCCAATGAAATCGTTCATTCTCGTCCCTGAAAGTAATGCACGATCTGGCGGATGCGCGGCTTGTCGTTCGCCGTCAGCCGTTCGCGCTGGGCGTACCGCAGATAGAAACGCAGACGCTGGGTCTGACTCAGATGATATTTCGCAACCTTGTCAAGACAGGCCAGGTCCTTGACGATGCGATGCTGCAGGAACGGCCCGCGCCAGAACGAGCCGGTCGGACAATCGATCAGGTACAGGCGACGCTGCGGATCGACCAACAGATTGCGCCATTTGAGATCGTTATGGGCAAAGCGGTGTTCGTGCATGGTGCGTGTCGAGTGCGCCGCCTGTTGACTGACTTCCCGTACCCAGCGCGGATCCTTGAGGCGAGCGTCATGGTTTTTTGCGAGCAAGGCCAGGTCTTCGGTCTGCTCCAGCTCGCGCGTAATAAGCGCCCCACGCAGGAACAGACCAGCGCGACGCTCCAGACCGTACGCCACGATTGGCGCTGTCGGTATGCCCCAGCGGTGAAACAGCTTGAGGTTCTGCCATTCAGCCTTGACCCGTGGCCGACCGATAAAACGTCGCAGGCCCTTGCCGGCACCCCAGTAGCGTTTGACGTAATAGCGCACGCCGTTGCGCTCGATGCGAATCACTTCCGACAGCGGGTCAGAGGTCAGCCGCTCCCCCTGCAGGGCAAAGACGGCATCCAGACTGGCAAAGTCATCGGCAAGCACGCTGTAGGCCGGCAGCAGAGTCCAGCACGCCATCAGAGCACATCCCCATAACGCTGCTTGCGTCTGTATAGCCGTTCCGCCTTGCCTTCCAGCCAGCTCAGCAAGGTCGCTTCGTCACGCAGAATCTCGCGCAGTGGTCGCTGGAAGTATTCGCGAAGAAAGCGCAGCTTGTCGCCGCGGGTCAGGCCGATCTCGATTGCCGAGAAGTACAGCCCCGCCAAGTCCTTGTTGCGCCAGCGGGAGGGCGTGGTGGTGCGGACCTGTGCACGGTGCAGATCGATCAGCGACAGGCGGAAATCACTTGCTGTCACCGGCTTGTCGGTATGCAGCAGAAAGTGGCAGATGTAGAAATCGCGATGATTGACGCCGGCGCGATGCATTGTGCCAGCCATGCGGGCGACTTCGGCGATAAGGGCGCGCTTGAGCGACGGTGCGGGTGGCTGTTCCAGCCAGTTAGCCGTGAAGTCCTCAAGGCTGACGGTCGGGGCCAGTTCTTCGGTGATGATGAACGAATGCTGGCTGGCCGGATTGGCTCCGCGTTCGCCGTAAGCCACCGCGATCATGGTCGGCACACCCACTTCGTGCAACCGCTGGATCGCTCGCCATTCCTGGCCCGCACCAAGGACGGGCGCCTTTGCCGTAAGCAGGTTCTTGGCGATTTCCGCCCAACCGATGCCACGGTGGATCTTGACGAAGTAACCCTGCCCGCCGACTTCGGTACGCAGCGTGCGTCGCCCCTCCAGCTCGCGGTACACCTGCCCGTCGAGACGCTCGACTTCGACGAACGGGTCCTCGCCGTGCCAGAGGCTTTTGAACGGCTCCAATAGCATCAGGCGCATGGAGCCTCCGCCAATCGGCAGGGCGCTGACCGAGCTGTAGCGCTCATGCGCTTGCCCCGAGAATCACGTCTGCCGCCTTCTGCGGCATCGAATAAAGGTCCGCCGTGCCGGCGAACGTCAGCGCATTGCGACTCCAGACCGCGCGCTGCTGATCATCGGCCAGCATCTGCGCCAGCATCTGGTCGAGCACCTGCTGCTCGAAGGGGCTGGGTACCACGCGACCGCAGTCGGCGTCGGTAATGTAGTGCGCATAGCCACATACATCGGTGACCAGCACCGGCAGCCCGGCGACCAGCGCTTCCAGCAGCACGGTACCGGTGTTCTCGTTGTAGGCTGGATGGATCAGCAGATCGGCGCCCAGCAGGAAACGCGGGATATCGCTGCGCCCCTTGAGGAATTCGACCATGCCGGAAACGCCCAGCGTCTTGGCCTGCAGCTTGAACGGCTTGGGATCGTCCTGGCCGATCACCAGCAGCCGGGTGCGCTGACTCAGTTCGCGCGGCAATGCGGCAAGCGCCTTGAGGCTGCGGTCCAGACCCTTGGTCTTGAAACCGGAACCGATCTGCACCAGCAGCAGCTCCTCGGGCCGCACCTCGAATTCCTCGCGAAACTCGGCACGGATCTGCGCGGCATTGGCCGGCGCGCGGCGATCCTGGGCGATGCCCGGCGGCAACAGGTGAAAGCGTTCGGCGGGCGTGCCGTAGTGTTTGACGAACAGCGGCTGCTGCACCTCGGAGATCATCAGGATCTCGGTCTTCGCCTCGGGCGCAAACACCGCGCGCTCATACTCGGCGAAGTGCTTGTAGCGACCCCAGCGGCGGTAGATCGGATTGCGCAGGGTCTGCGCCTTGTCCTCGAAGCAGGGGTCGGCGGCGTAATACACATCGAGTCCCGGCATCTTGTTGAAGCCGATCACCCGGTCCACCGGCCGCCGCGCCAGATCGGCCTCGACCCAGGCAGTGAAACGCTCGTTGCGGGTGTGGTTGAACAGCGCCTTGACCGGCGCGATCAGGACCTCGAAGCCCTCGGGCACATCACCTTCCCAGATCATCGCGTAGACGCGGATCGCGTGGCCGCGACGCTGGCATTCGAGGGCAATGCGCATGAAATCGCGCTGTAGACCACCAAAAGGGAAGTACTTGTAGAGAATGAAGGCCAGTTGCATCAGACGGACTCCGGGGCCCGCAGCAGGGCTTTCAGTTCGGTGACGACGCGCTCAGGGCGCAGATCGTCGAAACAGGGCTTGTGGCGATCACCGCGACCGGCGTTCGGCCCGCCGGCGCACAGGTGCACCTGCGAGCGCCCATAGGCGCCGACCCGCCCGGGCAGGGTCGGACCATAAAGCGAAATGCTCGGCACATCCAGCGCCGCGGCCAGATGGCCGAGGCCGGTATCCACTGCGACGCAAGCCCGCGCACCAGCGATGACCCGTGCAACGCCGGCCAGATTCAGCTTGGGCAGCACCGCTGCGTTGGCCACGCCGCTGACGATACGCTCGGCGCGCGCCTTCTCTTCGGCATTGCCCCATGGCAGGCGGATAGCCCAGCCGAAATCGCTCATGCGTTCGGCCAGTTCGCGCCAGTAGGTTTCCGGCCAGTGCTTGCTCGGCCAAGTGGTGCCGTGCAGAAACAGCAGATACGGCTGATCGCTGGGCGCGGCCATCTGCTCGCGATTCAGGCCGTAGTCGGCAACATCCTTCGGCAGCGGGTAACCGAGCGCCTGAGCGAACAGCTGACGCACCCGCTCCAGCGCATGCTGCTCACGCGGCACGGCATAGCACCGATCATAGAAGCGTGTCGCCAGCGGCTCGCGGGCCGAATCGTGGTCCAACCCGGCGACCGGCGCCTTGACGTAGCGGGTCAGCCAGGCGCTCTTGAGCAGGCCCTGGGCATCGATCACCAGGTCATAACGACTTTCGCGCAGGCGCGCCTTGAAGCGTCGCCACTCGCCGCTGCGCAGGGTATTGATCGGATGTTTGCGCCAGCGACGAATCGCCACCGGAATCACCTGCGCCACCGCTGGATGCCAGGCCGGGATCTCGGCGAAGCCCTCCTCCACGACCCAGTCGAACTGGATGCCAGGCAGCGCCCGCTGCGCATCGGTCAGCGCCGGCAGGGTATGCACGACATCGCCCAACGACGAGGTCTTGACCAGCAGAACCTTCAATCAGCGCACCTCAACTGACTGCGGGGCCAGGCGATCCAGCGCCTCGATCACCGCGCGCGGCTTCAGCTCGCGCATGCAGTTGTTGTGGCCGAAGCGGCAGGTGCGTTCAAAACAGGGGCTGCAGTCGAGACCCAGCCGGACCACCTCGACCTGCTCGGAAAGCGGCGGGGTGAAGGCCGGTGACGTCGAGCCATAGACTGCAGCCAGAGGCCGGCCCAGCGCGGCTGACACGTGCATCAGGCCGGAGTCGTTGGACACAACTGCGTCAGCGCAGGAGAGCAGATCGATAGCCTCGGCCAGGCTGGTCTCGCCGGCCAGGTTCACCGCCTCTTCGCGCAACCCAGGAATCAATCGCGCGAGGATTTCCTCGCCCACCGGGTGGTCGTTTTTCGAGCCGAACAGCCAGACCTGCCAGCCCTCACGAATCTTCAGCTCGGCGACCTTGGCGAAGTGCTCGGCCGGCCAGCGCTTGGACTCGCCAAATTCGGCACCTGGACAGAGCGCCAGTACCGGACGATCCAGGCTCAGGCCGAAACGTGCCAGTGCCACATCGCGAGTCACGGGGTCGATACGCAGCGAAGGGTTCGGATACGGTCTGGGCAACTCGGCGCCCGGCTCGAACGCCAGCGCCATGAAGCGTTCGATCATCAGCGGATAGCGTTGTTTGTCGAGCTTGCGCATATCGTTAAGCAGGCCGAAGCGCATTTCGCCGCGCCAGCCGGTGCGCTTGGGAATACCGGCGAAGAACGGCACCAGCGCCGACTTCAACGAATTGGGCAGGAGGATCGCCTGCTCATACTGACCACGCAGGCTCTGCGCAACTTTGCGCCGGGTCGCCATGTCGAGCACGCCATGCCCGACCGGAAAGCTCAGCGCCTGGCGTACCTCGGGCATGCGCTCGAGGATCGGCCGGCTCCACTCGGGCGCCAGCACGTCGATCTGGCAGTCGGGATGGCGCTGTTTCAGACAGACGAACAACGTCTGCGCCATCACCATGTCGCCAACCCAGCTGGGTCCCACAATCAGTATGTTCATAAGCTCTAAGCCATAAGCTGAGGGGCTGGAAGCGTGGCCGGCAAGCGATTCATGCGTGCCGGCTCCCAGCGCCAGGCTTACTTGACCAGTGTCCGCCATTCGGCATACGCCGCGGTCTTGCCGGAGACCAGATCGAAGTACGCCTTCTGCAGCTTTTCGGTGATCGGTCCACGACGGCCGATGCCGATGGCGCGGCCGTCGACTTCGCGAATCGGCGTCACCTCTGCGGCAGTTCCGGTGAAGAAGGCTTCGTCGGCGATATAGACCTCGTCGCGGGTGATGCGCTTCTCGACCACCTTCAGGCCGTGCTCGGCGGCCAGGGTCAGCACGGTGCCACGAGTGATGCCATTCAGGCAGGCGGTCACTTCCGGGGTGTAGATCACGCCATCCTTGATGATGAAGATGTTCTCGCCCGAACCTTCGGCCACGTAGCCTTCAGGATCCAGCATCAACGCTTCGTCAGCGCCACCGGAAATCGCTTCCTGCAGGGCCAGCATCGAGTTGATGTAGGCACCGTTGGACTTGGCGCGGGTCATGCTGATGTTGACGTGGTGACGGGTGAAGGAGCTGGTGCGCACCTTGATGCCCAGTTCCAGCGCCTCGTCGCCCATGTAGGCGCCCCAGTGCCAGGCGGCGACGATCACGTGCACTTTCAGGCCGCTGGCGCGCAGGCCCATGCCTTCGCTTCCGTAGAACACCATCGGGCGGATGTAGGCGCTTTCCAGGTTGTTCTCGCGCACTGCGGCGCGGGTCGCTTCGTTGATCTCTTCCTTCGAGTACGGCATCGGCATGTTCATGATGTGCGCCGAATCGAACAGGCGGTCGGTGTGCGCCTGCAGGCGGAAGATCGCCGTGCCGTCCGGGGTGTTGTAGGCGCGTACGCCTTCGAATACGCCCATGCCGTAGTGCAGGGTATGGGTCAGCACATGGGTGGTCGCATCACGCCACTGCACCAGTTCGCCGTCATACCAGATGACGCCATCACGATCGGCCATCGACATCTTTGCCAGCTCCTCAGAATTCGAATTTGCCAGTAGCCCGCGAGGGGCTCAGCTTAGGCCCAACTCACGCCAGATACGCATGACAGCGCGGCGCTCGTCGTGGAATTGATCCCCACTCACCACTCCGGGCTGCTTCTGCAGTGATTGCCGGTGCGCTGCGGCGCGGTAGGCCTTGTAGGCATCCTGCAGCAGCCGAACCTCATCGCCGGTCATCAACCCGGCCTGCTCCAACCCATCGAGAATGCGGATGTTATCGGTATAGCGCAGCAGTTCGGGATGCTGGTGCGACCACGCCAAAGCCGCGTATTGCACCATAAATTCGATATCCACGATACCACCGGCGTCCTGCTTGAGATTGAACTCGGCGGCGCCGTCGAAGGCTTGCTCGGCAGTCCCCGCATGTGTCGCGCGGGTCCCGAGGTTGTCGCGCATCTTCGCGCGCATGTCGCTGACTTCGCGACGCAGCGCATCCAGATCACGTTCACGACCGAGCACACCGGCGCGCACCCGTTCGAAGTCGGCAGTCAGCTGCGGACAGCCAACCAGCACCCGCGCACGCACCAGCGCCTGGTGCTCCCAGGTCCAGGCTTCCTGGCCCTGGTAGCGCTCGAAGGCGCCGAGGGAGCTGACCAGCAGCCCAGAAGCGCCGGACGGACGCAGGCGCATGTCCACCTCGTACAGCTGGCCGGAGGTGGTCTGGGTGGTCAGCAGATGAATGATGCGCTGACCGAGACGGGTAAAGAACTGCGCGGTGTCGATGGGCTTGGCGCCATTGGTCTCGGCGGCAGGGTCGCCGTCATGGATGAACACCAGGTCCAGGTCGGAACCGTGACCGAGCTCGATCCCGCCGACCTTGCCGTAACCGACGATGACGAAGGCCGGATCGCAGAGCGTGCCGTCGCGGCGCTGCGGCTGACCATGACGCGCAACCGTGTGGCGCCAGGCCAGGGTCAGCACTTCCTGCAGAATGGCCTCCGCCAGCCAGGTCAGGTAGTCGCTGACCTTCATCAACGGCAGCGTCCCGGCGATCTCCGAGGCTGCGACGCGCAGGCGATGCGCCAGCTTGAAATGACGCAGCGCCTCCATCTGCTGCTCGAGGTCATCCTCGGGAATACGCATCAGCCGCTCGCGCAACTCGGCGGCCAGCTCCGGCGCCAGCGGCGGGCTATACAAACGACCGGCGTTGAGCAATTCGTCGAGCAGCAACGGGAACCGCGCGATCTGCTCGGCGACCCACGGGCTGGCCGCGCAGAGCTCGAGCAAGCGCTGCAGCGCGCCGGGATTTTCGGTCAGCAATACGAGATAGGCCGAACGCCGAGCCACCGCCTCGACCAATGGCAGCACGCGCTCGAGCACCAGATCCGGGTCGTCCTGCTCGACAGCCTGCGCCAGCAAACGAGGAATGAAGGCATCCAGACGCTCGCGGCCGAGACGCTGCATGGTCCTGACCTGACTGGCATTACGCAGTGCGGCGAGGCGCTGACAGGCAACCTGACCATCACGGAACCCGGCTTCGGACAGCTGTCGACAGGCGAACTCCTCGTCCCAGTCCTGCTCCCACAGCGGCAGCCACTCGCCGCCGACCAGCGCCTCGCCTTCGGCATTCTCGTCCTCGTCCGGGTCGGCGATAACCTGGTGAAAATGCCAGTCGATACGCCCACGCCAGTGCAACAGCTGCTCGTGGAAGGCCTGCCAGCTGTCGAAACCGAGCATGAAGGCGACACGCGCGCAGTCGACTTCAGTCTCCGGCAGCATCTGCGTCTGGCGATCAGCGATGGCCTGCAGCGCATGCTCGGTATAGCGCAGAAACTCATAGCCTTCGCGCAGCTCCTTCACCGCCGCACCCGGCAGATAGCCCTGACCTTCCAGGGTAGCCAGCACCTTGAGCAACGGCCGCTGTTGCAGGCTGAGATCGCGCCCGCCGTGAATCAGCTGAAACGCCTGGGCGATGAACTCCACCTCGCGGATGCCACCGGCACCCAGCTTGATATTCGAAGCCATGCCCTTGCGCCGCACTTCCTGCTGGATCAGCTGCTTCATGGTGCGCAGCGCTTCGATGGCGGAGAAATCAAGGTAGCGCCGATAGACGAACGGCCGCAGCATTTCCAGCAGCTCCTTGCCGGCCTGCTGGTCGCCACCGATGACACGCGCCTTGATCATCGCGTAGCGCTCCCAGTCACGCCCCTGGTCCTGGTAGTACTGTTCCAGCGCGTTGAAGCTGTACACCAGCGGACCGGACGAACCGTACGGGCGCAGGCGCATATCGACACGGAAGACGAAGCCATCCACGGTGATGGCGTCCAGCGACTTGATCAGCCGCTGACCGAGCCGGACGAAGAACTCCTGATTGTCCAGCGAGCGCTTGGCGCCCACGGTTTCGCCACCTTCGGGGTATCCGAAGATCAGGTCGATGTCCGAGGACAGATTCAGCTCATGGGCGCCCAGCTTGCCCATGCCAAGGATGACCATGTGTTGTGGGTTGCCGCTGCGCCGCCCGGTGGGCACGCCGAACTGCTCGCAATGGCGTGTGTATAGCCAGTGATACGCCAGATCGACCGAGGCGTCGGCGAGATCGGAAAGGTCGCGGCAGGTTTCGGCAAGGTCGGCCTGACGGGTCAGGTCACGCCAGATGATCCGCACCTGCTGGCGGGTCCGGAAGCGGCGCAGGGTCAGCGCTAGGGCATCCTCGCTGTCGCACGCGGCGACCTGCTCATTCAGTGCGTCACGCATCTCGGCCGGCGCGAGCGATCTGTCCAGCCAGCCCTGCTCCGCCAGCTGCAGCAACATCTGCGGATCTCGACTAACCTGTTCGCTGACGAAGTCGCTCGCCGCACAGACCCGGTCGAACGCCTCGCGCTGCTCCATCAGCCAGGCGCGACAACGTGCCGCAATGGCATCCGACAGGCTGCCGGCAGCAGCGAGGAACGACTCTTCGGCACGACTGACAAAAGGCAGAAGCGAGGGCGGCAATGCAACCAGCGATGGCAGACTCATTGAGGTTTCCTTCACAGCAGCAACACAGTGAAACCGCGCGATTCAGAGCCTCGCAGATGCCTTTCTCAGGAAAATGCCAGCGCCGCTGATCTGTAGTTTTACTACTAAAGAGTATTTCAGGGGGCTGATCCGGACGTCATTTTGTAGTAAAACTACAGACGCCCGGCCCTACCCCCGGCACTCGTCCAAGAACATTACACGCACCGGCCCACAAAGCCGGTCGCGAACAGGCAACCGATTCTGGAAGCCTTTCCGCCATGGAGCAAGCCATGCAAGATCTCGATCCCGTCGAAACCCAGGAATGGCTGGACGCCCTCGAGTCCGTCCTCGACCGCGAGGGTGAAGACCGCGCTCACTACCTGATGACCCGGATGGGTGAACTGGCCACACGTAGCGGCACCCCCCTGCCCTACGGCATCACCACGCCGTACCGCAATACCATCCCCGTCACCCGCGAAGCCAAGATGCCTGGCGACCTGTTCATGGAGCGCCGTATTCGCTCCCTGGTCCGCTGGAACGCACTGGCGATGGTGATGCGCGCCAACCTCAAGGATCCGGATCT
>DNMQ01000256.1 GCA_003488145.1 Pseudomonas sp. | reverse complement strand
CACGTGCTGCACGACGCCCCCACCGCCAGCCACGCCGAGACCTTCGCAGCAAGCCTGATCCGCAGCATCGTCTGCGTGCCACTGTTCAGGCAGGGCCCCATCTCCGCCGTGATGATGCTGCTCGGGGAGCAGCCGCGCGACTGGCTCGACGAGGACATTTCGTTCATCCGCGAAGTGGCCGACCGCGCCTGGACCGCCGACGAACGCATGCGCGCCGAACGCGCATTGCGCGAGAGCGAAGAGCAGTTCCGCACCCTGGCCGACAACATGAGCCAGTTCGCCTGGATGGCCGACCCCGCCGGGCGCATCTACTGGTACAACAAGCGCTGGTACGACTACACCGGCACCACCGACGAAGCCATGCGCGCCCTTGGCTGGCGCACGGTGAACCACCCGGACCACCATGAGCGGGTCAGCGCCTCGATGAAGCGCGCCTTTGCCATCGGCTCGATCTGGGAAGAAACCTTTCCGTTGCGCGGTAAGGACGGCAAGTACCGCTGGTTCCTCTCCCGCGCGCTGCCGATTCGCGACGATTTCGGCCAGGTTACCCACTGGTTCGGCACCAATACCGACGTCACTGCCCAGGTTGCCGCCGAAGAGGCGCTGCGCGAACTCAACGACAGCCTCGAGCGCCGGGTTGCCGAACGTACCCGCGAGCTGGCGGCGATCAACAGCCGCCTGCACATCGAGATGGCCGAACGCGAGCGCGCCGAGGAAGCGCTGCGCCACGCGCAGAAGATGGAAGCCATCGGGCAGCTCACCGGCGGCCTGGCGCACGACTTCAACAACATGCTGACCGGCGTGCTCGGCGCGCTCGACCTGATCCAGCGGCGTGTCGCCGGCGGCAATACCGGCGATCTCGACCGCTACATCGACGCCGCGACCACCTCGGCCAACCGTGCCGCGGCGCTGACCCATCGCCTGCTGGCCTTTGCCCGTCGCCAGTCGCTGGACCCCAAACCGGTCGACGTGAACCTGCTGGTGGTGTCGATGGAGGACATGCTGCGTCGCACCATGGGCGAGCACATCCGTCTGGAAGTCGAGCTGCAGGCAGATGCCTGGCTTGCTTATACCGACGGCCACCAACTGGAAAACGCCCTGCTCAACCTGGTGATCAATGCCCGGGATGCCATGCCCGATGGCGGACGCCTCGGGGTGAACACGCGCAATGTACGGATCCAACAGCGCCAGCCGGACGCTCCCGAACCGGGCGACTACGTGGTGCTGAGCGTCACCGACAACGGCTCCGGCATGTCGGCTCAGACCATCGCCAAGGCATTCGATCCCTTCTTCACCACCAAACCCATAGGCCAGGGCACCGGCCTAGGCCTGTCGATGGTCTACGGCTTCGCCAAGCAGACCGGTGGTCACGTGCGCATCGACAGCACGCTGGGCGAAGGCACGCAGGTCATCCTCTACCTGCCGCGCAACGAGGCCCAGGACGAGCTACCGGCTGCAGCGTCGCAATCGACGGAGATGCCCAGCGCGACGAACGGGGAGATCGTGCTGGTGGTGGAGGACGAGGCCGCCGTGCGCATGCTCGTCGTGGAGGTGCTGCAGGAGCTGGGCTACCAGGTGCTGGAAGCGGTCGATGCGAATGGCGCGCTGCCCTACCTGCACGGCGATCAGCGCCTCGATCTGCTGGTCACCGATTTCGGCCTGCCCGGCCTGAACGGACGGCAGCTGGTGGAAAGCGCGCGACAGCACCGCCCCGAACTGAAGGTGCTGTTCATCACCGGCTACGTACCGGACGACGAGATGCGTAACGACTTCCTCGCACCCGGCATGGATATCCTCGCCAAACCGTTCAGCATCGACATCCTCGCCGCCCGCATCCGGCGCCTGATCGACGGGCGCGACTAGCGGCAACCGGAACTCTCCTTCGCCCATCGCACTCTCAGAAGAACGATAGCAAGGAGGTTTCCGCTCATGCGCAAGACACTTTTCGCAGCGTTCACCCTGGCGTTGGTGCCGGTTGGTAGCGCCGTGGCCGATGGCCTGGTCCGCGACATTCTCTCCTCGGGTGCGACCACCGCATCCACCTACATGACCTTCAAGGACGACAAGCTGGTGATACCTGCGCGCGAGGATGCAGGCAGCTTCGTGGCCAGCAACGGCGAGATCCGCGGCCCGTATCTGGAAGCCATGCTGCAGCAACTGCGCAGCGAGCAGCCGCAGCTGGAAGCCACCGACATGGAGCTGGCCAGCGCGATCCTCGCGGCCGAACAGCTTCAATAGCGGCACGCTGAACCCATTCACGCATTCATTCGAGGTCAGTTCATGAAGAAGAGCGCTTCCGCCGTCTGGCAAGGCGGCCTGAAAGACGGCAAGGGCACCATCAGCACTCAGAGCGGTGCACTGAAGGACAACCCCTACGGCTTCAACACTCGCTTCGAAGACACGCCGGGGACCAATCCGGAAGAGCTGATCGGCGCGGCCCATGCCGGCTGCTTCTCGATGGCCCTGTCGATGATGCTGGGCCAGGCGGGGCTGACCGCCGAACGCATCGACACCCGCGCCGAAGTCACACTCGACAAGGATGGCGAAGGCTTCAGCATCACGGCGATCGATCTCACCCTCAAGGCGCGGATTCCGGGTGCGGATGACGCGCAGTTCCAGCAGATCGCCAATCAGGCGAAGGAAGGCTGCCCGGTGTCCAAGGTACTCAACGCTCGCATCAGCCTGAACGCGACGCTGGAAGGCTGACCGCGCCTTCATCGCGCCAAGCTCGGGCGCAAAAAAAACGCCACACCGTTGCCGGTGTGGCGTTTTCGCATCCGGGTAGCTATCAGCCGCGGATGTTGTAGATGTCCTTCTCGTTCAGCTCGGCGTATTCATACAACCGCTTGAGATAGGCACTCTGCTGCTCCCACACCTTGGCCGCCACCGGATCGGCGTTGGCGGAGGCGTCGACCACTTCAGCCGCCACTTCCTTCAGGCGGGACAGCACTTCGTCCGGCAGGCGGCGTACTTCGACGCCCTGCTCGCGCAGTTGCTCAAGCGCTTCCATGTTCTTGGCGTTGTAGTCATCGAGCATGTCGCCGTTGACGTCACGCGCCGCGGCACGAACGATGGCCTTCAGATCATCCGGCAGGGTTTCCCAGGCCTTGAGATTGACGTCCAGCTCGAAGGTGACGTTCGGCTCCTGCCAGCCCGGGGTGTAGTAGTACTTGGAAGCCTTGTGCAGGCCCAGGGCCAGATCGTTGTACGGGCCGATCCACTCGGTGGCGTCGATCGCGCCGGTCTGCAGGGCGGTGAAGATCTCGCCAGCCGGCATGTTCACCACGGTACCGCCCATCTTGGTCAGCACTTCGCCGCCCAGGCCCGGGGTACGCATCTTCAGACCCTTGAAGTCGTCGACCGAGTTGATTTCCTTGTTGAACCAGCCGGCGGTCTGTACGCCGGTGGCGCCACAGGCCATCGGCAGTACGCCGTAGGGCTTGTAGACCTCTTCCCACAGCTGCATGCCGCCGCCACGATGCAGCCAGGCATTCATTTCCTGCGCGTTCGGGCCGAACGGCAGAGCGCAGAAGAACTGCGCGGCCGGGACCTTGCCTTTCCAGTAGTAAGGTGCGCCATGACCCATTTCGGCGGTGCCGCGCGATACCGCGTCGAACACTTCCAGCGCCGGGACCAGCTCGCCGGCGGCATAGACCTTGACCTTCAGCCGGCCACCGCTCATTTCGTTGACCAGATTGGCGAAGCGCTCGGCACCGACGCCTACGCCAGGGAAGTTCTTCGGCCAGGAGGTGACCATCTTCCAGTTGAATGTCTGCTGTTCGCTGGCCTGCTTGCTTTCGCCCGCTGCCGGCTTCTCGCTCTTGTCATTGCAGCCAGCCAGAGCGGTTGCCGCCAGGCCTACGCCAGCGGCGGTGAGAATGTCACGACGTTTCATGAGGTTACTCCTTGTTATTTGTTCTTATTGCGCAACGGCAAGGCTACGCTTTTTGCCGGACCGCCTTGCGCCTTTCGTTCCGTTTCGAGGCCTGAGTCAGGCTGACCGCTGGCTCGTACGGCGAAACCTGCGCCGGAAATGCATCCGCCACTCCGGGCTCGACTAACATTAGAGCCTCCGGCGCCTCAAGCCTAGCGCATAAGCTAAAAGTCGTAGGCCGATTGCTGCGAGACGCCAGTACTGCAAGAATCGCCCTCTCCCGCCAACCTTGCGTCTCCTAAGAAGGACTACAAATGTCCCAGAGCCCCCCGCCCCTGCTGCGTGTGGCTGGCCTCATCGATGCGTTCAACATGCGCCTCGGCCAGCTCTGTGCCTGGATCACCCTTTTTCTCGTCATCGGTACCGCCGTCGTGGTGGTCCTGCGCTACGGTTTCGGCATCGGCGCCATCGCCCTGCAGGAAGCGGTAATGTACGGCCACGCGCTGGTGTTCATGGGCGCCGCCGCCTGGACCCTGCAGCGCAACGGCCACGTTCGCGTCGACATCTTCTATCAGAAGTTCAGCAGTCGCAGGCAGACCGTCGTCGACGGTCTTGGCCATCTGCTTTTTCTGCTACCGGTCTGCCTGTTCCTCGGCTGGAACAGCTGGGACTACGTCACCAGTTCCTGGGCGACGCACGAAGGCTCCAACGAGTCGGGCGGGCTGAAGTTCGTCTATCTGCAGAAGAGCATCATCCTGCTGCTGGTCGGCAGCCTCGCCCTGCAGGGCCTTTCCGACCTGATCAAGGCCGGCTACCGCCTGGCCGGTCGTTTGCCTGAAGCAGAGCAGGAGGTGAACCATGGGTGAGATCATGGCCATCCTGCTGTTCATCAGCATCTGCTTCGCTCTGATGTCCGGGTACCCGGTCGCCTTCACCCTTGGCGGCATGGCACTCCTGTTCGCCGGCATCGGCGTGGTCACCGGCTCGTTCGACGTGGGTTATCTGCACGCGTTGCCGAACCGCATCTTCGGCATCATGAACAACCAGACGATGCTGGCGGTACCGCTGTTCGTCTTCATGGGCGTGATGCTGGAGAAATCGCGCGTCGCCGAAGACCTGCTGGAATCGATGTCGCGGCTGTTCGGCACCATGCGTGGCGGCCTGGCGATTTCGGTATGCGTGGTCGGCGCGCTGCTTGCAGCCAGCACCGGTATCGTCGGCGCCACCGTGGTCACCATGGGCCTGCTGGCACTGCCGACGATGCTGCGTCGCGGCTACGACCCGGCGATCGCTACCGGCACCCTCGCCGCCACCGGCACCCTCGGTCAGATCATTCCACCCTCGATCATCCTGGTCCTGCTCGGCGATGTGATGTCCAGCGCCTTCCAGCAGGCACAGCTGAAGATGGGCATCTTCTCGCCGAAGACCGTGTCGGTCGGCGACCTGTTCGTCGGCGCGCTGATCCCGGGCCTCGTGCTGGTTGGCATGTACATCCTCTACCTCATCGCGGTAGCGATCTTCCAGCCGAAGAAGCTGCCCGCCTTGCCGCAGGAAGAACTGGGGCCGATCGAATGGGGCAAGCTGATCGGTGCGCTGCTGCCTCCGCTGGCGCTGATCACCGCAGTGCTCGGCTCGATTCTCGCTGGTTACGCCACACCGACCGAGGCTGCTGCGATCGGTGCCCTGGGCGCGACCTTGCTGTCGATCGCCAAGGGCCAGCTGAATTTCGCCCAGCTCAAGCAGGTAGCCTTCGGCACCACCGAAATCACCTCCATGGTGTTCCTCATCCTCATCGGTGCGTCGCTGTTCTCCCTGGTGTTCCGCGGCTTTGGCGGTGAAGCGCTGATCGAAGATGCCCTGCATTCGCTGCCTGGCGGTGTGCTCGGCGCCTTCCTGGTGGTGATGCTGGTGATCTTCCTGCTGGGCTTCATTCTCGATTTCATCGAGATCATCTTCGTGGTGGTGCCCATCGTCGGCCCGATCCTACTGGCCATGGGCCTGGACCCGGTCTGGCTCGGCGTGATGTTCGCCATCAACCTGCAGACCTCGTTCCTCACCCCTCCCTTCGGCTTCTCGCTGTTCTACCTGCGCGGCGTCACACCCCGCAGCGTACCGACCAGTGTGATGTACAAGGGCGTGCTGCCGTTCATCCTGATCCAGATCGGCATGCTGGTGGTGGCCTACATGTGGCCCGGGCTCGTTACCTGGCTACCGGAACAGGTCTACGGCCAGTAACTGCAGCTGCAACGCCCGTCCCCTCGACGGGCGTTGTGCTTCCTACCGCAGCATCCCGCTACAATCGGCTCCCGCCCGAACGCCTGCCCGCCGATGACAGCCTCCCCTTCTCTGCTCGAACGCTTCCAGGCACTCGACCGTTTCCTGAGCGAGCACCAGGCTCTCTGGCGCCCACGCCCATTCGTTAGCCGAAGCCTGCCGTGGGAAAACGACTACCCGGAACTCGCCGCCTGGCTGCGAGCACGCTCGCTGGCCGACGCCGAAGCCGCGCACAACCAGCCAGGCGAACTCGCCGCACCGGCACCTTTCCCAGAGCTGGCTGCGATCGCCTGCGAGCTGAGCCAGATCGACGAGCTGCCCGCAAGCGAGCCGCCGGCTGTGGGTCATCGCCAGAACCTCGACATACCGGGACGCAAATCGCTGCAGATCCAGGCGTTCGGCGCGCGCCTGCACTTTCGCGAAACGCCGCGGCACTGGCTCGACTGGTGCTCCGGTAAAGGTCATCTCGGCCGGCATCTGGCCAGAAACGGCGCGGCACTGACCTGCCTTGAGTGGGACGAAGCGCTGGTCAACGCCGGCGACCAGCTGAGCGAACGACTCGGCGTCGAGGCGACGCACCGCTGCCAGGATGTGCTGGCTTCCGATGCAGGGGAGCAGCTGCACGCCACGCATACGCCAGTCGCCCTGCATGCCTGCGGCGACCTGCATGTTCGCCTGCTGCAACTGGCCGTCGCCAAACAATGCCGCCAGCTTGCGGTGGCACCCTGCTGCTACAACCGCATCACCGATGAGCAGTACATCCCACTGTCACGGACAGCCGGCGCTTCGTCCTTGCAGCTCACGCGCGATGACCTCGGTTTGCCCTTGAGCGAAACCGTCACCGCGGGCGCACGCGAACGGCGCAACCGCGACCAGTCCATGGCCTGGCGCCTGGGCTTCGACACCCTGCAGCGCCGCCTGCGCCAGCAGGACGAATACCTGCCGACCCCGTCGCTGCCCGGCGCCTGGCTAAAGAAAGACTTCGCCGACTACTGCCGCGACCTCGCCACGCTCAAGCAACTACCCGCGCCCGGTGACGAGGACTGGCCGGCACTGGAGCACACAGGCTGGCAGCGCCTGGCCGAAGTTCGCAACCTGGAACTGGTGCGCGGCTTGTTCCGCCGCCCGCTCGAACTCTGGCTGTTGCTCGACCGAGCATTACTGCTGGAAGAACAGGGTTACCGCGTTCGGCTGGGCACCTTCTGCCCCAGCCAACTGACGCCGCGCAACCTGCTGTTGCTCGCCGAACTCGACGCGCCTGCGCAGAATGTGACGCGGCCTGAATAAGCGACCGCAAGTCACCGTAATCAAACGGTTTACTCGTCGCGCGCAATGGATATAATGGCGACCCTCAAAAGCCGGTATAGCTCAGCTGGTAGAGCAACTGACTTGTAATCAGTAGGTCCCGGGTTCGACTCCTGGTGCCGGCACCAACCACGTGCTTTCTTGTGTTCCCGAGTGGATCCGAAAGCGCCAACAAACCCCGCCTCGTGCGGGGTTTGTTGTTTCTGGGTGCACCCGAGTGCATTTGTATGTTTCGCGATGTTGGGTATACGTGTCGGTATATTTTAGATTCGACAGGAAACCATATACCTATGGCGCGATACGTCATCCCTCTCACCGACCCCAAATGTGAGGCGGCGAAAGCCCGCGAGACTGACTACACCCTTTTTGATGGCCAGGGCTTGCACCTCTTGGTGAAAAAAAACGGCACGAAGGTCTGGCGGTTCAAATATTCCCGACCAGATGGCAGAGCTGGCCTAGCAACCTTCGGCACATACCCCGCGCTCAGTCTGAAGGCCGCCCGCAACCGCAGAGCCGAGGCCCGCGAGCTATTAGCGCACGGAATCGACCCCATCGAACATGCGAAGCAGTCGAAACTCGACGCTGAAAGGGCTCGAAAGAGTACTTTTGAAGCCGTCGCGCGGGAGTGGCATTCAATCAGTGCGCGAAAGTGGAAGCCGGATCATGCAGATACCGTGCTACGCCGACTGGAGACTCATCTTTTTCCAAAGCTGGGGGCGAGGCCAATCGGAGAGCTCAAAACTCTTGATCTTCTAGAGCCCCTTCGAGAATTAGAAAAGCGAGGCGTCCTAGAGACCGCGAGTCGACTGGCCCAGTACACGACCAGCATTATGCGCTTGGCCGTCCAACAGGGACATATTGAATCCAATCCAGCAAACGACATGCAGGGAGCAATTATCACCAGCAAGGCAACGCACCGGCCTGCCCTACCGTTGGAGCGAATACCAGAATTACTGGAACGGTTAGATGGTTATAGAGGACGTTTACTGACACGTATCGCTGTACATTTTTGCCTGTTGTCTTTTGTACGCTCCAGCGAGCTACGCCTGGCTCGCTGGCCCGAGATTGATCTGGACCGCGCGCTCTGGACGATACCTGGTAAGCGCGCCGCCATCGAGGGGGTACGCTATTCCACCCGAGGGGCAAAAATGGGTACCCCACATTTAGTTCCTCTAAGCCGCCAGGCTGTGGAACTGATGAAAAAAACTCACGAGCTCACCGGCCGTTTCGAATTAGTTTTTCCAGGCGATAACCACTTCTGGAAACCCATGAGCGAAAACACCATCAACGCTGCCCTGCGTCGCATGGGATATAACACGCAGACGGAGCTGTGTGGCCACGGTTTTCGAGCAATGGCCTGCTCAGCACTTGTCGAGTCCGGTCTGTGGACCGAGGACGCAGTTGAACGCCAAATGGGTCATGAGGAGCGGAACCGTGTGCGAGGCGCTTATACGCACTTAGCCAAACACTTCCAGGAGAGGCGCCTCATGGTCCAGTGGTGGGCCGATTATCTCGACGACTGTCGGATGGGATTCATCAATCCGTATGAGTTTGCTCATCCCGAATTAGCATCTGAAAAGGTATCGAGGTTAAGCCAAGCGTAGAAGGCGGCTGACCCGTATGCCAACCCAAAAGGCCACAGCAGATGGATGTAGTGGTCAACCCATCCCGGACAGTGGGTTAAGTTTTTTCTCGGCCGCGGCAGGCGGGAGTCCGCCGTTGGCCTGATGCGGTCGGATCCAGTTGTACCGATGCATCAGGTAATGGCTGATATCTCGCCCAGCCTCCCGGGCGCACTGGTACCCCGTCGAGGGGATCCACTCGCTCTTCAGGCTGCGGAAGAGCCGCTCCATCGGCGCATTGTCCCAGCAGTTTCCACGCCGGCTCATGCTCTGCTGTATCCGGTAGCGCCATAGTCGCTGGCGGAACAGGCGGCTGGCGTATTGGCTGCCCTGATCCGAGTGAAACATCACCTTCTGCGGTCTGCCACGCTGCTCGTAGGCCATGTCGAGCGCACGGGCAGCCAGTTCCGCATCCGGCCTGTCAGAGAAGGCCCAGCCAATCACGCGGCGAGCGTGCAGATCCAGGACCACAGCCAGGTAATGCCAGCGACCCTGCGCCCAGACATAGGTGATGTCGCCGCACCAGACCTGGTTGGGACGCTCGACAGTGAACTCGCGATTGAGCCGATTCGGGATGTCGGGACGTTCCACCGTCGCGGACTTGTACGCATGCGAGCCCGGTTGCTTGCTGACGAGCCCAAGCTCGCGCATCAGGCCCCGAACCTTGAAACGCCCGATCGTCATGCCATCCTCACGCAGCATGCCCAGAATGCTGCGGCTGCCCGCAGCGCCACGGCTCTCGCGGAACAGCTGGTTGATCCGGCTACGCAAGGCCACACGGCGCACATCGACGCGATGCCGCCGGGCACGATGTGCGTAGTAGCTGGAGCGTGTGACATTAAAAGCTGAACAGACCATTTCCACCGGCTCTTGCTCACTCAACTGGTCTATCAGCGCGTACGTTCGAGTTCGTCTGACATCAAGAGAGCGGTAGCCTTCCTAAGAAACACCTTCGACAGTCTGTAGCGTGAATCCAAACTCGGCTGCTCGACGGTGCAACCCTTTTACCACGCGTTCCCGATACTTCTGCTCATAGTGATCGGCACCTGGATCCTGATAAGCCATGCCGAAGCGCATCGCGTTGTAGAACAGGATGGCGATCTTTCGAGCGGTAGCAGTCACCGCCTTGGCCTTGCCGATGCGGGCAGACAAGCGTCGGTAGAAAGCGCCCAATGCCGTATTCGTTTTGCCGATGGTCACCGCGGCCAAGCGCAAGTGAGCTGTAACCCGGTTCTTGGTCTTACGCGTATGCGCTGACAGCACCTTGCCACCGCTGATCCGGCAGCCAGGTGCCAGTGTCAGCCAGGAGGTAAAGTGATGTGCCGTACGCCAGCGACTCAGGTCAGTACCGCAGTCAGCCACCAAACGCAGCGCCAAGTAAGGACCGATGCCATGGATCTGGGTCAGGTCGACGCCGATCAGCTGATAGAGCATGGTGCGTACGTCGAAGTTGAGCGCATTCGGCTGCCGAGTGCGGTGACGTGGTTTTGGTAGCGGCTCGCTGGGCGGTGACTTCTGCTGGGAGAGCCGCTGCAAACTCTGGGCAATCTGTTGATCGCAGATTTCGAGCGGTGCCTGATAGGCATCGTACATGGCTAACGCTTGCGCCAAAGCAAAGACATGCTCCGGCTGGTAGTTGCCAACTAGGGCACTGTGGATGGTCTCAACGCTCGACTTGCAGCGGGTATCGCGCATGGCCGCCAGTGTCGCAGCGTTTCGCTCGCCAGCGACAATCGAGCGGATGATCCGCATGCCTGTAGCCCCGGTAATGTCGGCGACCACATGGTGCAACTGCAAATTCATGTGGGTGAGCGCCTTCTGCATGTGCTGGATATGCGCAGCAGCGTAATCGAGGTGGCGTTCCCGCAAGCGTAGATAACTACGTAACGCGGCGATCTCCCGGTCAGGATGGAAACTGGCACGCAGCAAGCCACAGGCATGTAAGCGCTGGATCCATTGCGCATCGTTAACGTCGGTTTTGCGTCCAGGAACTGCGCGAGCATCCCGTGCATTGGCCAGCACGACATGCAGGCCATGGCTTTCCAGAATCTCGTAGACCGGAATCCAATACACCCCGGTCGACTCCATCGCCACAGTAGTGATCCCGAGGTCGACCAGCCAATTGGCCATGCGCTCCACGTCGGCGGTAAACGCCTTGAAGGTTTGCACCGGCTCTTCAGTGATATCGGCGGGTACTGCCACTACATGGAAGCGCGAGCCGATGTCGATACCGGCTGCGCCCTCATGAATAACCGGCAGACCATGACGCTCCGAACTGGACTTTTTCATGAGTGCCCTCCAATCACAGGAAATGCTGGACGGGGACTCGGATCAGATCACATTCCTAAACGGGGTCACGAAACGCGCCACCACTAACGGGTCCGCAGCTTCCCCTGGGTCAGGTTTTTTGACGGGGACTCAGCCTCCAAAAAGCAGACGACCACTGTCCAGCGGTGTCAGTGTAGTGGGCGTGTTTCTAACCCAATGGGGCGCGGAGCGCCGGGGAGGCGGTTTTTTAGGATCGCCTTCTCCCGCTCCAGCCGGTTGATCCGGGCTTCCAGTTCCTGGATCTTCTGCTGTTCGGGCGTGAGCGCCTTGCTCTGCGGGGTGATGCCAGCGCGCTCCTGCTGGAGCTGGCTGACCCACCGGCGCAGGACGGAGTCCACCAGCCCCAACGACTGGCAAGCCTCGGCCACGCTGTAGCCCTGATCCAGGACCAGGACCGCGGCCTCACGCTTGAACTCAGCGGAGAAGGTACGTCGTTGTTTGCTCATCAGACACCTCTTTAATGGCGAGGATTTTCGCCTAAATCGGTGTCCGGGATCAGTAGGCCACTACAATAGCGGCAGTGCCCACGCGCCTGACCCGCTCAGCACTAAGAGCGCGGGACTTTCAGATAAGCTGGCAGGCAAAGGCGCGCAGAGTACCAGTTCAGAGTCGCGTTTCTTGCTCCGTCCGGCTGAGCCGCCGAAGTCACTCATTTGCCGACGATGAGCGGCTCGATGACATGGCGAGATTCATCACGAATGTTACACAGCGCCAGTCGCTGCGCTCTGTAGCGAGGCTTGCAAGTCCTCACACTTAGGTGAGTCTCCATGGGCAGGTTGCCTATGGAGATAAATATGAATAAGTTTTCGATGAAGCTACGAGAGCTTCTGGCTCTGGCGGAGCAGACCGCTGGTTTCTATGAGGTCGAGGTCACCTTCAGTATCAGGCTACATGATGGCAACGAAAGTTACTTTTTACGCTTGATGTCTGACTCTGACAGCGTGCACACCTCAGGCCAACGTCTGGCTTCGGTTCCACTACAAAATCAGTGGTTCTAGGAGCATGACATGCTTAGTTTCTTTAGACGGCTGTTCCGTTCACAGAGCTTCGACGCTGACGGCTATATCACCATCGTCTACCCACAGAAGGGGCATGGCGTTATCGTCCATGACACGCTGACTTCTAATCGCCCGCTTTCAACAGCCAACTACATGCATACCGCAGACAGCATTGATCTGCTGGAAGAGGAGTTTCAATCTGACGAGCCGATGTTCATGACGAACCCAGCGACAGGACTACCGATGCTCAATGACTTCATCGACACTGGAGGAAATATGTTTGGTTTCGGTGGCGATTGAACAAGGTGATCAGTCGGCTGTTGGAAAACACTGAAAAAGAAAGACGTCGCTGAGCGAACTACATCTTCTGAACCCGACAGCGAAAAGGTGAAGCTCAGCACGCACTTCAGAATCCTAGCTCGCGTCTACGTGGCGCCGGCCATCACACGAAGAGTGGCACTGACTGCCACGATTGAACTCGCCCTTCGCCAGATTTGTTCCTCCTCATTCCCCACATTTATCTTGATGGAACGCCATCCCTTCATTNNAATGAAGGGATGGCGTTCCAAAGGTCATGCCTTTGGACTACCCTCGCTCCGGTAGACATCCCCGGCCTATGCTTGGCATTTCTGCTCCTCAGCTCTATAAAGAAGAAATTGCGGAGAATCCCACCTATTGAGACCCGCCTGCGTCCTCATCCTGTCAGCTTTTGCGGGTTCACTAGACGTGATCTCGTACCTACGCTAGGTACTGATCCACCGCAAAGTTCACCGGCAGGCTTCAGCTCGATGCCCAGCATCGCCTACCGCCTCGCTCGGGTGGCCGCTGGCGACGGCATCGCGGGGGTTTCGCTCTACCGCGTCTCTCCTCACGACGTGGTCGCCGGCCATGCCTTGCTCAGGGCGGTTGGCGGCGACTTGCTTGACCAAGACGGCCAACCAATCCGTTACGACAATCTGAACAAAGCCGCTGTGCCGAAGCTGTTTCGGCGGCAATCTGGCCGCCAGTCAACCCCTGTCCGCACGCCCCTGGCGACAGCGGCTTGCGATCCCCTGACATTCCGAGCCCTCTTACCCCTCGCTTCCATTAAGGTAAAGACAAGCTGTATGCTCGCGTATCGCTAGCATTTTACTTACATGGGAGCGTTAATGGCGTCCGGCAAATCAGAGGTTGTCAGCGTTCGCGTTGAGCCGCACATCAAGGCTGCTCTGCAGATAGCTGCGGAGCGAGAGATGCGTAGCCTGGCCAACATGGTAGAAGTCATGGTGGTGGCCTACTGCCGAGCGAACGATGTGCCGCTTGAGGGGGTATCCATCGAAACCTTGCCCTCCGCCAGGTCGGAGAAGCGTTCGTGAGTGAGCTCAGGGAGCAGTTACTGGCTCGGCTCGGTTTTCGTTTTGGTAGCAATGGCCCGCATGCCGCACGCACCATGATGCTAGACGATCTGCGTGTCTTGTTCGCCAGTCTACCCGCCGACGCTAGTCGAGAGCATTACGCCGAATCGGTCATCACTCATAATGTCTTGGGCAAACCGACCAAGAAGGCTCGTGAGCTCGCCCTGCGGCATCTCAGCACCCTCTATGGGCTGGACGTTCGTCTACCACTTTTTCGGGCGCTCCGCCGGTTGTGGGCCGTTGAAGAGGCTGCTCAACCACTACTCGCTCTCACTGCGGCCTTGGCCCGCGACCCGCTGTTGCGTGGCTCTCAGGCATTCATCCTGAGCAAACAGCCTGGCGAGCAGGTGGCGCGTGAAGACCTTGAGCACCTTCTGGCCGTCAATTATCAAGGGCGCTTCAGTCCGGCCTCGTTGAAATCTTTCGCCCAGAACGTCAATGGCTCCTGGACGGCTGCAGGAATTTTGGCCGGGCGTATTCGTAAAATCAGGGCAATCCCCCTCGTTACCCCAAGCAATGTGGCCTTTTGCCTGTTTTTAGGGTTTCTTGAGGGCTGGTCGGGTCAGCGCCTGTTCTCGGGTTCTTGGATGCGGCTGCTGGGACACTCCCAAGAAGAGCTTGAAGCGCTCGCAAGCGCTGCAGGGCATCGCGGCTTGCTGATATTTATGAATGCTGGTGGTGTCAAGGAAATCCGTTTCCCGGACTACCTGACCCCTGAGGAAGAGCAGGTGCGGCAGGAGGCTTCTCATGTCTAGGGTCAGCAAGCTTATCGCGGCTTATCGCCAGCACCTCGACGTGCCGTGGCAGGCCGGTTTGGCTGCAATTCAGCGGGTTATCTTCGCCGTTTACGACAAGTCAGATGAGCTTCGCCTGCGTGCTCAGGTTGAGGAGTTCGCACTGGCGACCCAGCAGTCTGGTAAGCAGTGGCTGCTGATAGACGTAACCAATGCTTTCCCTGAATGGATGGCAGCTCAGGAATACCGAGACGCCTATTTTGAGAGTCCGGAAGACCTGTCTGGCTATCAAAGCGGGGAGCTGATCGAGTTCATTGTCTCCCTGATCGAGCAGCTAAGGGCGCGTATCACCGACGCGGCCGGGCCGGAGACGGTTGTGGCTGTACTCGGAGTTGGAAGCCTGTTTGGCCTGGCTCGGGTGTCGACCATCGTGGAAGGGCTCAAGGATGCCATTCCAGGACGTTTGCTGGTCTTTTTCCCTGGGGAATACACCCTAGGGGATCACAACTACCATCTGCTCGATGCTCGGGATGGCTGGAATTACCTGGCTGTGCCGCTGTTGCCGCACGACTGATAAGCACTTTTTTAGATCAAGCTGTATGGAAGGATCACTATGCTGAACAGGGATATCTACACCAAGGCTCCGCAGGAAAATCGCCTCGTCAACAACGGCGTGGCTGAGGTTTCTGAAGACCATTCAGAGGCAGCGCAAAGCGTTCTGCGATACGAGTTGGAGTCCTTCGTTTGCGATGGCCAGTATGAGAAGGGGCTGGAAACGATTCTTGATAAATTTCTCCTGAACCTCAGTAGTGGCAGCGAGCAGCCTGGCGTGTGGATTTCCGGGTTCTACGGCAGTGGTAAGTCGCACCTGGCCAAAATGCTACGTACCCTCTGGACCGATTACACCTTCCCTGACGGTGCCTCTGCTCGCAGCTTGGCCAAGCTGCCCAGTGGCGTCTACGAACACCTGAAAGAGCTATCGATCCAAGGTAAGCGTCATGGCGGGCTACATGCGGCTGCCGGAAAGCTCGGTGCCGGCGCGGGTGACAAGGTCCGCCTTGCGCTGTTGGGGATAGTATTCAAATCCACAGGGCTGCCGGAACAGCTCAACCAGGCCCAATTCGTCATGTGGCTCAAGCGAGAAGGCCTGCTGGATGAGGTGGAGTCTGGACTCCATGCCGCTGGTCGCTCACTCGCTCAAGAGCTGCCCCACATGTACGTCTCCGGACATTTGGCCAAAGCTTTGTTGGCGGCTCGCCCTGGGTTGGCCCATACAGAGGCCGAGGCTCGCCAGTTGCTCAAGGCTCAATTCCCACAGGTCACGGATGTGTCCAGTGAGCAGATGGTGAGTGCCCTCGATGAAGCGCTCTCCGTTGACGGCAAGTTTCCGCTGACCCTGATCGTGCTTGATGAGGTGCAGCAGTACATCGGCAACGACTCCGAGAAGGCGTTCCAGGTTCAAGAGGTTACTGAAACCCTCACCAAACACCTCAAGGGCAAGCTGTTGTTTGTCGGTACGGGCCAGTCAGCACTGTCTGGCACGCCCAACCTTCAACGGCTGATGGCGCGGTTCCCCGTTCCAGTCATGCTTGGCGATTGGGATGTGGAAAACGTCACTCGCCAGATCATCCTGGCCAAGAAGCCAACAGCGCAACCTGAGGTTGAGCAGGTTTGGCGTGAAAATCTGGGGGAAATCTCCCGGCATTTGCGGGGAACCAAGCTGGAGCACGTCACCGATGACGAAAAGGTGATGACCGCTGACTATCCGATCCTGCCAGTGCGCCGCCGCTTCTGGGAGCGCGTCCTGCGCAACATCGACACGACGGGCACCGTTTCGCAACTGCGTAGCCAGCTTCGCGTGGTGCATGAGGCCGTGGTGGCCACTGCTGACCAGCCGCTGGGCCATGTAGTTTCCGGCGATTTCCTCTATGACCAGATTGCCGCGAACCTGGTTTCAACTGCCCAGTTGTCCAAGGAGGTGTTCGAAAACGTCCAGCGATTCGCCGCTGGAGATGCACAGGCCCAGCTCAAGGCCAAGCTGCTCAAGCTCATCTACCTGATCAATAAGCTACCAGCGGATGCGGCACTGGAAACTGGCTTGAAGGCGACCGAGGATGTCCTGGCCGACTTGCTGGTCACCGATTTATCAGCGGGCTCCAGTGAGCTACGCAAGCAGCTCCCCGATCTTCTGACGGAGCTTCAGGATAAGGATCGCCTGATCATGGCTCTAGCCGGCAGAAGCGGTACCGAATATCGGCTGCAAACCCGAGAGTCCAGTGCTTGGCATGACGAGTTTCGTGCCCAGGAAGCCGAGCTGAAAGCAGCACCACAACGTGTCGAGCAGCGGCGTGCTGAGCTTTTCAAGGCTCGTTTTGCCGATGTACTGAAAAAAGTGCGTGTTGTGCAGGGCAAGGACAATGTCGAGCGACGTCTGCTCCCGATCTACGATGACACCTTGCCCAAGGATAATGCCCAGGCGTTGTACCTGTGGATCCAGGACGGCTGGCAGAGTGACGAAAAAACCGTACTGGCGGAGGCCAAATCGAAGAGCGTGGATAATCCGACGCTGTTCGTTTATCTGCCCGACCAACACAAAACCGCACTCTCAGACGCCATCGTAGCTCTAGGGGCGGCTAAGGGCACTCTTAGCAAGAAAGGCTCGACGGCGACCGAGGAAGGCCACGATGCCAAGCGTTCGATGGAAAGCCGCGAACGTAACGCCGAGAAGGAGCTACAGCAACTACTCGACAAACTGTTTGCCGGCGTGCGGGTCTTCCAGGCTGGCGGGCAAGAGGTCACCGAAGGAAATGAGCTGGCTGATCGCATTAACCGCGCTGCCAGGGCCTCAGCTGTTCGCCTGTACAGCCAGTTCGATGTGGCCGACAGTGATCAGTGGAGCAAGGTGCTAGACGAAGCTCGCAAGGGCAATCTGGAAGCAATCAAGGCCGTAGGCCACAGCCAAGAGGCTGACAAGCACCCGGTTTGCCAAAAAAGTCTGGCATTCATCGGACCAGGCAAGAAGGGAGCAGAGATACGCGAGAATTTCGAAAGCCCGCCCTATGGCTGGCCGCGTGATGCCATTGATGGGGCGCTGTTTGCGTTGCTTGCTTCCGGACATATCCGTGCTCAAGACGCGGCCAGCAAGCCGGTGGATGCCAAGAGTCTGGATCGCAACAAGCTCACTCAGGCCAGCTTCCGCCAGGAGTCCATTACCATTTCTCCGCCGCAGCTGATCAAGATTCGCCAGCTATTCACGGCTATTGGTGTGCCTTGCCAACCCAAGGAGGAGCTGGCCAAGGCTCCACAGCTGATGGCCAAACTGAGGGAATTGGCGAGCAAGGCTGGCGGGGCAGCCCCTGCTCCCGAGCATCCCCAGCTGACCCCTATCGAGGCTGTTGAAGGGCAAGCTGGCAATGCGCAGCTGCTGGAGTTGTTCACTCGTTTTGATGAGCTGACCGGGCTGGCGAAGCTGTGGGGAGCGAAGGGAGAGGCTATCCAGAAGCGCCTGCCGGTATGGCATCAACTCAGCAGCCTGTTGGAGCATGCCAAGGAGTTGGGGCCATATTCAGAGCTCAAGGCCAACTTTGATGCTGTGCTCCATCAGCGCAGCCTGCTGGCCGAGCCTGACCAGGTACGTCCACTGTTAGACCGTACCGCCGATATCCTGCGCACGGCGCTCAATGCCAAGCTGGCTGGCTACCAGGCCGTGTACGACCAGCAATGGTCCCAGCTCGCGGCAGATAGCGATTGGCTGAAGCTCAGCGACGAGCAACGCGCCCAGTTGACCAAGGCCCACAACCTGAACGCTCTGCAGCACATCGACCTGTCGTCTCCGGAAAAGCTGCAAGACGCCCTAGACGAATGCGCCCTGCAACACTGGATCTCCAAAACCCAAGCGCTTGCCAGCCGCTTCGATGCCGCTCGGCACGCGGCCGTGCAGCTGCTCAAGCCTAACGTGGTGCGCGTCAGCATCCCCAAACGCACGCTGAATGACGAGAGCGAGCTCAAGGCCTGGCTGGTCGAGGTTGAGCAACTGCTGGCCGAGAAGCTGAAGCAAGGGCCGGTAGCGCTATGACCCCGAAAAAAGATCAGCTCCTTCTGGATGAAGTCGCCGGCAATCTTGGCCTTGAGCGTGATGATGTCGCTGCGGTTATCGACGAGTTCATGCTGCAGCTTCATCGCCGCATCGTCGAATACGACGAACCAGGTAATGGGAATTACATCGGAGAGCGGCTTTGGGCTGAGCTCCAGCCGCAGGCGTACTTCCATTTTCTCGGCTTCCTCGACCGTTTCTCGGAACGCTATGGCTGGGAGCCAGGTACAGCGCACGAATACATCGCTCGACTGTTCAGGCCAGCGGATTGGCGCCCTTTCAGTCACCAGCTGAGTGGTTGGAGAGAGTCCTCGCATTATCGGCGAGGCGGCTCCGAGCAAGATGAATCCAAGGACATGAAATGAGCACGATGAACGCCCCTCTGGCCAAGCCACTGCGCTCTCAATTGGAAAACACCGTAAAAGCCGCCCGCGACGTAGCAGAAAAAGCGGCACAGGCCGCCCTAGCGCAGTTGGCCGTTTGTGAGTCCAGGGCCCCAGACTACCTGGGTGATGACCACAAGGCACTGCGCCGCCGCCTGCGGACCCACGGTCGCGCACTGGGCGACGCCAAGGCTAAGGACGACAGCCAAAACATTCAGCATCTGGTGTGGGAAGTCGCCTACGAGCACTGGCACCGTATGCTCTTTGCCCGCTTCCTGGCGGAGAACGGCCTTCTAATGTGGGAGCCCGGGGCCCCGGTATCGCTCGACGACTGCCGCGATATGGTAGACAGCCACCCCGACCTGGCCATGGGCGCCAAAACTCACTGGGAGCTAGCAGGCAAGCTGGCTGCCCGCATGCTGCCGCAGGTGTTCAAGCCGCACAGCCCGGTGTTCGAGCTCGCCTTTGCGCCCGAACACCAGCGCGAGTTGGAGCGCCTTCTGTCCGCGCTGTCCCCCGAGGTCTTCAAGGCTAGCGATAGTCTGGGCTGGGTTTACCAGTTCTGGCAGTCCAAGCGCAAGGACGAGGTCAACGCCTCGGAAGTGAAGATAGGTGCTGACGAACTACCCGCCGTCACCCAGCTCTTCACCGAGCCCTATATGGTGGACTTCCTGCTCCACAACTCGCTGGGTGCCTGGTGGGTGACGCGCCACCCTGGCCAGACCTGCCCCGTGCCGCTGACCTACCTGCGCACGCTGGACGATGGCACACCGGCGGCCGGCGAGTTCGAAGGCTGGCCTAACCGATTGAACGAGTTCAAGCTGCTGGACCCGTGCTGCGGCTCGGGCCACTTCCTGGTGGCAGCATTCCTGCTGCTGGTGCCCATGCGCATGACGGCCGAGGGGCTGAGTGCGATGGACGCGGTGGACGCCGTGCTGGCCGACAACCTGCACGGCCTGGAACTGGACGCCCGCTGCGTGGAAATCGCTGTCTTCGCGCTGGCCCTGGCGGCCTGGCGCTTCCCGGACGAGAACGGCGACCCGCTGGGCGTGCGCGCCGACATGCCCGCGCCACAGGTGGCCTGCTGCGGCCTGAAGGTGGCGGCCAAACCCGAAGACTGGATGGCCTTGGTGCCGGACGACGCCGCCAACGCCGCCTACCTGCGACAGGAACTGCGCTTGTTGCACGCCAGCTTCGCGCAGGCGCCGCTACTGGGGAGCCTGCTGGACCCGGCGCGCAGCCTGAAGCATGACCTGGCCACCTCCAGCTTCGACACCCTGCGCGACCTACTGGCGCTCGCGCTGGCCACCGAACGCCCGGCCGCCCTGTTGGGTCAGGCCAATGAGCTCCAAGACGACAGTTGGGACCTGGCGCTCACCGCCAAGGGCTTGCTGGACGCTGCTCGGCTGCTGGATGGTCGCTACCAGTTTGTGGTTACCAACGTGCCGTACTTGGTACGCGGCAAACAATGTGACCTATTGAGGAAATACTGCGGCGCGAATTTTCCAGAGGCAAAGAATGATTTGGCGACCGTCTTTATTGAAAGGTGTCATCAATTAACTGTTGACGACGGCATTTTCTCCATTGTGAGCCCCCAGAATTGGTGGTTCCTTCAGACTTACGCCGCATTCAGGGAGTGGTTTCTGAGGAGCTGCCAAATTTCCACGCTAGCGGCTTTGGGAGAAGAGGCGTGGGAGCACTTCGGTGAGCGAGGACCGCTTGCAACACTCTTGATTGCAGAAAGGAGAATGCCCGGCGCAGACGCAGCATTTCTCGGCATCAATGCAGTTCCGCCGAAATCAATCGAAGAGAAGAAGGTCCTGCTTCAACTTGGTGGCATCGAGCTAATTCCGCAGGCGTCTCAGATTGGAAACCCGGACTTCCGACTTACGCTCGAACTTGGCGAAGGCGGAGAATTGCTAGAACGGCATGCGAAGAGTCTCGAAGGGTTGACCTCTGGAGACCTCGACAGATTTGTCTTCCAGTTCTGGGATACAGGCTGGAGGCAGCCTTTCGTGCCGTTCGTCCAAAATGCAGTCGAAACCCAACACTACACAGGGCGGTCGGATGTGATTCGGTGGGGAGCCGATGGCGAAATTGTCGGTCAGTTTCCAGGCGCTTACGTCAAAGGCAAGGCCGCTTGGGGCAGGCGTGGTCTGAGAATCACGCAAATGAGAGTACTGTCGGCCACCCTTTACACCGGCGAGGTATTTGGGAAGAGCGCGGCCACTCTGGTCCCCGTTGACGACAGTAATCTGCCTGCCCTTTGGTGCTTTTGCACAAGCGAAAACTACACAAAGGCCGTGCGGCGAATAGACCAAAAAGTCAATGTGACCGTGGCCACTTTGGCGAAGGTCCCTTTCGACCTGGCTTTTTGGCAGAAGGTTGCCGCCGAGCGCTACCCCAACGGTCTACCCAAGCCGTACTCCGACGACCCCACGCAATGGCTGTTCCACGGCCACCCGCAGCCCGCTACCGACACGCTGCAAGTCGCCGTCGCCCGGCTGGCCGGATACCGCTGGCCGGCCGAGAGTGACACGGCAATGGAACTGGCCAATGAGGCCCGCACCTGGATTGCCTGCTGCGACCAACTGGCCGAGCACACCGACGATGACGGCATCGTCTGCCTGCCCTCGGTGCGCGGCGAGGCGCCCGCGCATGACCGGCTACTCAAGCTGCTGATTGCAGCCTGGGAGACCGTGCAGCCCGGCAGCTGGAAGCCCGCCGTGCTAGACAAGCTGCTGGCCGATGCCGACTGCGCCGGCAAGGGCCTGGACGTCTGGTTGCGCGACAAGTTTTTCGAGCAGCACGCCAAGCTATTCCACCACCGCCCCTTCATTTGGCATGTATGGGATGGCCAGAAAGACGGCTTTAGCGCGCTGGTCAACTACCACAAGCTTGATGCCAAGAACCTGGAGCGCCTGATCCACACCTACTTGGGCGATTGGATTCGCCAGCAGGAGGCTGGGGTGCGCGACGGGATCGACGGTGCCCAAGTTCGCTTGGCTGCGGCCCAGGATCTAAAGCGTCGCTTGGAGCTCATCCAGGAGGGCGAGGCGCCTTACGATATTTTCGTCCGCTGGAAGCCGCTGACCGAGCAACCTATCGGATGGAGTCCCGACCTGAACGACGGTGTACGCTTGAACATCCGCCCCTTTGTGACGGCTGAAGTCCTGCGCATCAACAAAAAGCCCAAGCTCAACATCAAGTGGGACAAGGATCGCGGCAAGGACGTCGAGTCTGCACCCTGGTTCCCGGTGTTCAAGGGCGAACGCATCAATGACCATCACCTGACGCTGGCAGAGAAATTGGCCGCTCGCAAGGAATAGGCATCATGAGTGATCAGTACACCCATGCACGCTTCTGGCGCTGCGCACTGCAAGTCAACCCGGTTGGCTACAACCAGGCTTATCGGGGACGCGAGCACAGTTTGAGCGAGGAGCAATACAACCAGGCCGTTCTGGACAAGTGCCTGGAACTCGGCATCAAGGTTGTCGGTTTGGCTGACCATGGCAGCGTTGCCAGCGTCGATGCACTGCGGAATGTGCTGGAACCTCATGGCATCGTGGTCTTTCCCGGTTTCGAGATCGCCTCGAACGACAAGACCCATTTTGTCTGTCTGTTTTCAGAGGACACTCCCAGCCAGCGGTTGGAGCGCTATCTGGGGCGTCTCGAACTGCTAAACCCCGAAGACTGCACCAGCCCTTCCAAGCTTAGCTCCGAGCAATTGATAGCGAAGGTTGTTGATGAGCTAGGTGGCTTCATCTACGCGGCACACTCTACGGCTGACAGTGGGGTGCTCAAGCAGAAGCTCAATCATGTATGGAAGGTGCCCAAGCTTAGGGCTGCGCAGATCCCTGGCCCAGTTGAAGACTTGAGAGGAGTCGATGACGACTTCTATCGGAAAGTGCTGCTCAACAAGGTGCCCGCCTATCAGCGTGAACGGCCAATGGCGATCATCAATGCCAAGGACGTGGCTAGACCAGAGGACCTGGAGCAGTCTGGAGCTACCTGTTGGATCAAGATGACCAGGCCGACGTTTTCGGCGTTCAAGGTCGCCTTTCTCGATCCTGGCTCACGCATTCGTCTGAACTCTCAGCAATCCGAGAGCCCTGTCGGCAAAATTCTGCGGATGAGCATCTCTGGCGGCTATCTGGATGGGGTGCAGATCGCCTTTTCCGAGCACTTGAACACCGTCATCGGTGGTCGTGGCACGGGTAAATCCACCTTGTTGGAGTGCCTGCGCTACGTTCTGGATACTCCACCGCAGGGCAGGCAGGCGCAGAAGCTGCATCAGGACATCATCAAGGAGAACCTGGGTAAATCGGCTGGCCGCATCGAAGTCGATATCGTGTCTTCTGCGCAGCATGGCAAGCATTACCGGGTGTCTCGGCGTTATGGCGAACCCCCCATCGTGCGCGACGAGCATGGCAATGTGTCCACGCTGCTGCCACGCGACCTGTTGCCGGGTATCGACATCTATGGGCAGAACGAAATTTACGAGCTAGCCCAGGATGAGCAGAGCCGCATCCGGCTGCTGGACCGATTCTTGCCCCAGGATGGCGACTTCACCCATCGCAATGCAGAGCTTAAAAAGCGCCTGCAAGAAAATCAGCACAAGCTGATCAAGTCCTTGAGTGAATACGACGATCTGAAAGCCACGGTAGATCGTCTGCCCAAGCTCCAGGAGCAACTGCAAGGTTTCCAGGCGCTAGGCATCCAGGAAAAACTGGCGAAAACCCCCTTGCTGGCTCGTGAACGGCAGATTGCCGCTCGGGCTAGCGAGGAGTTTCAGCATTTGCGCGATGGCTTGGCTGGGCTGCAGGACAATTTGCCTGACCTGACCTTCATCAGCGACAAAGCTCTTGAAGGCCTCCCCGGTGCGGCCCAGCTGACGCCTGTCCGTACGATCCTGGAGCGGTTACAGCAAAGCTTTGCGCAGCATCTGCAAACCATGCAGGCCGAGCTGGTCGCGGGAGAACAGCAGTTTCAGGCTCAGATCGAGGTCTGGAAGGCGTCTCTGCAGCTGGGCGAGGCTGAGCTTGAGAAGGCCCTGCGTAGCTTGCCCAGTATGGCCGGCAAGAGCGGCCAGGAAGTCGGCGTTGCTTATCAGCGATTGATGCAGGACATCGAGCGGATCAAGCCCTTGGCTGCACGTATTGAAACCTACGACAAATTGCTGGAGGCGCAGCAACAGGAGCGTCGCAACTTGTTGGCTGAGCTGTCCGACTTGCGCAGCCAGCACATCACAGCGCTGCAAGGCGCCGCGAAGAAGCTGAATCGCCGCCTTGAGGGCAAGCTGAAGGTTGAGGTGGTTCCCGACGCGAATCGCACACCACTGAAAGCCTTTTTGCTGGCATGTCGTCTGGAGGGGGTTGGTGAAAGGCGCCTGGCGTGGATTGACGAGCCTGAGACGATAAGCCCGCTGGCCTTGGCTCAGGCAATACGAGATGGTGAATCAGCCTTGGAGGCAGGTTGGGGGGTAACGCCCTTGGTCGCCAATGCCCTAACCAAGCTGCCGGCATCTCGACTGATGAAGCTGGAGGCGTTGGAGTTGGATCACCGAATCGACATCTCGCTCAACGTGTCTCACAGCAATGCGGAGCCGCTTTTCAGACCGCTGAGTAAGCTGTCGACCGGCCAGCAGTGTACGGCCATCCTGCACATGCTGCTGCTGGAGAACGTCGATCCCCTAGTCATGGATCAGCCAGAAGACAACCTGGACAACGCCTTTATCGCCGAGCGCATCGTGCATGAGCTTCGTGAGGCAAAAACCAATCGCCAGTTCCTGTTCGCGACCCACAATGCCAACATTCCGGTCTTTGGCGATGCCGAGTGGATTGGGGTGTTTACTGCCTCCGGAGATCAGGGCTCTCTTGGCTTTGATGCCCAAGGCTCCATTGATGTGCCTGAAATCCGCGATCAGGTGGCCAGCATCCTGGAAGGCGGACGCGATGCCTTCATCCAACGCAAAGAAAAATACGAGTTTTGAGGTAAGCGATCATGTTGAGGTCTGAGCTGCTGGAGATCATCGCCAATGGCGAGAACTCTGGTGTTGAGTTCAAGCGCGATGACTTGCGACCCGAGCAGCTGGCCAAGGAGATCGTCGCCCTGGCCAATTTCCAGGGAGGCAAGCTGTTGCTTGGCGTTGAGGATGATGGCGCCATCAGCGGGGTTCAGCGCCCGGACCTTGAAACCTGGGTGATGGATACCGTTTTTGGCCGCTATATCCATCCGCTGATTTTGCCGTTCTATGAAGAGATAGAGCTGGAGGATGGCAAGCGCGTAGCCGTGGTCTCGCTCACCCAAGGGACGGCAAAGCCCTATGTGGTGCGCAAAGACAACCGAGAAGAGATCTATGTGCGGGTCGGCAGCACATCACGCCTGGCGACACGCGAGCAGCAGGCGCGCTTGTTCGAGAGCGGAGGAATGCTGCATGCAGAGGTGTTGCCGGTATCCGGGAGCAGTCTGGACGACCTGGATCAGGTGCGCCTGACGGACTACTTGGTCAACATCGCCGGCGACGAGGCTGCACCGCAATCGCCCGAGGACTGGGAGAGGCGTTTAACTGGGCTCGGGTTCATGGTGGCCAGAACCGATGGTGCCCCTGTATGCACTATTGCGGGCTTGGTGCTGTTTGGCCGAAGCCCCCGCCGTAGCTTGCGCCAGGCGGGAGTACGCTGGATGGCGTTCGCCGGTGACTCGATGGATTATCAGGCACAAGACGACACGATCCTGGATGGTCCGCTAGTGGCCCTGTTCGAAGGTAGGCAAGGCGCGGGGCGACAGATTGTCGAAGATGGCCTGATCGAGCGATTGGCAGACCGTATGCGCCCGTTCATTTCCCAGGAGGGGTCAGCAAGCAATGAGGGGTTGCGCCGAGAGACGACGTATCGCTACCCACTCGATGCGGTTCGAGAGGCGTTGCTCAATGCTTTCGTGCATCGCGATTGGACACGCTCGATAGCGGTTGAAGTGGTCAACTACTCAGATCGCCTTGAGGTGACCAGCCCTGGAGCCCTGCAGAATTCGATGACCATCGAAAAAATGCTGGCGGGGCAGCGCTCCCCTCGTAACCCAATCATCGTGGAAATCATGCGTGACTATGGCTATGTCGATATGCGTGGAATGGGGGTGCGCCGCAAGATTGTGCCCCTGACCCGGAATTACGCCGGAAAGGATGCCGGTTTTGATCTCACGGATGATTACCTGCGTGTTGTGATCCCCGCCCGTTCTGCTGAGCCGAGTATTTGATGAGTCGTTTAATTGAATCCCTGGCGAGTGCCCTGCAGAGATCTGCGAGCTATAACAAGGGCGTGCAGGTTGAGTCCGCGGCGATTTTGTGGACGGATGGGGATGGACAGTGGCAACCCGTGATTGGGCAGCTTCGAAAGCTCGGCGTGAATGTGCTGACATTGGGCGTCTACTCCCCAGAGCAAATGTGTGGCCCGGCGATTTGGCTCAAGTGCGCCATCGCTGGCGTATTACCTGAGATCCCGACCTCTAGCATGCCTCCCGTGGTCTATTTGCCAGGCGTCAGCCGCTCTGATCTACGCGCTATCGAGAGCTGCCCGCGTGATTTGCAACCACTAGCCGAGCTGCAATATCGGGGTGTGTTCTGGAGCCAGGTCAATGCCAAGGACTGGACGATCAATGCTTTCCTGACCTCAAAGAACGGAGGGCTAGGGCTCGATGTGTCCCAGGACCGGACAACCCAGGAGGCGTTGATACGCGCACTCGGCGCGGGCGTGCTGTTGGAGCGAGCACTCGATGAGTTGCAGGGACGACAAATCAATGCAGCTTGGTTGGATTCCCTGCTAGCCCCTAACCCGATTAGAGACGTCCTGCTCTGGATGAACGATCCAGTCCAAGCGCAGTATCAGTGGGCTGGAGGACGTTGGGAGATCTTCAGTAGCCGTTGTAAGAAGGACTTTGGCCTAGACCCTCGGACCGATGGGGCCCTGACGGCTGCAGAAAGGCTGGCAGCACATGAAAATGCTTGGGAAGCGGTATGGGAGTTGTACCGGGACTCGTACACCAGCTTCCCAGCAGTTGCTGATCTGTTGGCCAAAGTACAACCCCCAGCTCCCAAGGGGTTATTCGATGATCTCGATCGGTTGGCTGGCTATCCGCGTGCTAACGAGGAAAGCGAAGCCGCGTTACGCTACCAGCTGAATGCCTGTGGTGGACTTTCCCCGGCGCAAGCAAGAACCAAGATTTTTGAGGTTGAGGCAGATCATGCGCATCGTCGCTACTGGTTGTGGGCGCGAATGGGGCAGGCTCCATTGGCTCATGCTCTAGAGCATCTGGCGGAGTTGGCCAAATTATCTGCTCAGATGCCCAACGGCTCGACCTTGAAGCAGATGGCCGAGAAGTACCAGGAAAGCGGCTGGAAGGTGGATTGGGCTGCAATTCAAGCCTTGGCTGCTGTCCAGCTCAAGGCTGATATCGACGCGGTAGGTAGCGTTTTGCGGGCGCTTTACGCCCCTTGGCTTGAGGATACGGCTCAGCGCTTCCAGCAGCTTGTCAAGGCCGAAGGTGGTTTGGGGATAGCGCCCAGCAAAGTCCCTCCTCTCGACGATGGAGTTTGCACTGTGTTCGTCGATGGCCTGCGCTATGACGTAGCGATGTCACTCAAGGAGCGCCTAGCTGGAGTGGGCACAGCAGAGATAACTGCATGCTGGACCAGCATGCCCTCGGTCACTGCGTCCGGCAAAGCATGGGCTTCGCCGGTTGCCCATGCGGTATCGGGCAAAATGGGCGACGAAGACTTCCAGCCGAGCATTGCTGAAACGGGAAAGCCGCTCACGACCTACAACTTGCGCAAATTGCTCGATGAGCACGGATACCGAGTGCTGGAAAAGCATGAGGTAGGAGATGCTGTGGGTAATGCTTGGGTTGAATGTGGCGATCTCGATCATTACGGCCACGAGCATGGGTTGCGCTTGGCTCGGGGCATGGATGCCCAATTGCAGCAAATCGAAGAGCGCTT
The DNA here is from genome assembly GCA_003488145.1 of Pseudomonas sp. Classification (GTDB taxonomy): domain Bacteria; phylum Pseudomonadota; class Gammaproteobacteria; order Pseudomonadales; family Pseudomonadaceae; genus Stutzerimonas. The sequence goes on along the minus strand of DNMQ01000256.1, from coordinate 12,522 downwards.
GGTGGAGCTCAAGGATGCCGGTTGGACCCGCTTCAGAATTGTCACCGATCATGGCTGGCTGCTGGTGCCTGGAGGGCTGCCCAAAACCGAACTGTCGAAGTTCGAGGCTCAGACCCGATGGGGCCGATGTGCCTTATTGAAGGACAGCTCACATGGTACGTCATTGACCTTCGGCTGGGACTGGTGCAAGGACGTGCAGATTGCCTATGCCCCTGGCGTTGCCAGTTTCATTGCGGGCAGCGAATACGCCCATGGTGGCTTAACGCTGCAGGAGTGTTTGGTACCCGTGCTGGACCTGCAGGTCGAGGGAAGCGCTAAGCCATCAATAACTACGAAAATTGTCGGGGTAGCCTGGAAAGGTCTGCGCTGCGTTGTCCAGGTCGAGTCAAAACATTCTGATTTGACTGTCGATATACGAACGAAGGCTGCCCTGGCTGAAAGCAGCCTGGTAGCCAGCGTTAAGCCTGTCAATGAAGGCAAGTCCTCACTGGCCATTGCTGATGATGACCACATAGGGTCTGCGGCCATGGTAGTAGTGCTGGATGGAGCCGGTGAGGTGGTGCAAAAGATGCCCGTCACGGTTGGCGAATGAGTTGGACACGAGCGAAGTAGATAAGGAATAGAAATGCAGCTGGATGATCTGGATTTGAAAGCGTCCTCCGCGTTCGAGGGCTACGTTGTCCGCAAAGACCTGGTTCGCACTTTCAGTCGCCAGTTTCCAGTACCGACCTACGTGGTCGAGTTCCTGCTCGGTCGATATTGCGCCACCACGGATGAGGCAGAGATTCAGGAGGGGTTGGAGATTGTCCAGCGTCAGCTGAGTTCACGTACTGTAAAGGCCGGTGAGGAGGAGCTCTTCAAGGCTAGGGCGCGTGAGTCCGGGCAAGTGAAGATCATCGACATCATCACAGCTCGCCTGGATTCTAGAACGGACTCTTATATCGCGTCATTACCGAGCTTGCGCCTGAATGATGTGCGTATCACTCCGGAGATGGTGAGCGATAATGAACGTATGCTGACCGGTGGTTTTTACGCTGAAATTACGCTGGGGTATGACGCATCCATTGCGCAGGAAAAAAATGGCCGACCGTTTGGAGTGGATGCTCTTCGCGCAATTCAACTCTCCAAGCGTGAGGTTTTAGATGTGCTTTCCAAGGGGCGCGGCAGCTTCACTACGGCGGAGTGGCGAGATTTTCTGCTTCGTAGCGTGGGCTTTGAGTCAGAAGGATTAAATGATCGGGCGAAGGATGCACTGCTGCTTCGTATGGTCCCGTTCGTTGAGCGTAACTACAACCTCGTTGAGCTTGGCCCGCGCGGTACAGGTAAGTCGCATCTGTTTCAGCAGATTTCTCCCTATGCACATCTGATCTCAGGAGGAAAAGCGACAGTAGCACGAATGTTCGTCCACAACGGCACAGGACAGCGTGGTTTGGTTTGCCAATACGATGTGGTGTGCTTCGACGAAGTATCTGGCGTCTCCTTTGATCAGAAGGATGGGGTCAACATCATGAAGGGCTACATGGAAAGCGGGGAGTTCTCTCGCGGAAAAGAGAGTATCCGTGCCGATGGCTCAATCGTTCTAGTCGGCAACTTTGATGTCGATGTCGAGCATCAGCAGCGTGTTGGCCACCTATTTGGTCCACTACCGCCCGAAATGCGTGACGACACAGCGTTCATGGACCGCATTCACTGCTTCCTACCTGGCTGGGATGTGCCAAAACTGAACCCTAGCCTATTTACCGAGCATTTTGGGCTAGTCAGTGACTTCTTGTCGGAATGCTTTACCCAGCTACGTGGGCAAAGCCGTGTTTCAACGCTCCAAGGCCGAGTCTTCTGGGGGGGCGCCCTGTCTGGACGCGACCTAACCGGAGTGAACAAAACGGTTAGCGGACTTTTGAAGCTGCTGTATCCGGACGCTGCTATCCCGGTCAGCGATGAGGACTTGGAGTGGGCTGTTCGCCTGGCTCTTGAGGTTCGACGCCGGGTTAAAGAGCAACAAAAGCGCATCGGTGCTGCCGAGTTTCGTAACACCCATTTCAGTTACACCATTGGTACTGAGGGGATAGAGAAGTTTGTCTCCACGCCTGAGTTGCAAAGCCAGAACGGCATTGGTGACGAACCTTTGGAGTGCGGTCAGGTCTGGACGCTCAGCCCTGGCGGCCAGGATGAACATCCTGGGCTATTTCGATTAGAGGTAACTGAAGGCCCAGGGAGCGGCGTGCGAGTTCTCAACAACCCAGTTCCCTCCGCGTTCAAAGAGTCGATTCGCTGCGCAGAGCAGAATTTATACTCAAGAGCTCAGCAGTTGGTTGGGGATCGAGACCCAAGGTCACATGAGTTCTCTGTTCAGTTACGTGGTTTTGACGCCGCAAAGTCCGGAGCAAAAACCGGCGTAGGTGCACTCATTGCCTTATCCAGCGCGCTGCTCAAAAAATCAGTCCGTGGCGGACTCGTTATCGTTGGAGAAGTGACCCTGGGCGGTACCATCGAGCAAGTTCACAATGCTGTGACCCTAGCGGAGCTAGCTGTAGAGAAAGGTGCTAAAGCATTGTTGCTCCCTGTGGCCTGCCGAAGGCAGCTGTTTGACCTATCTGATGAAATGGCGACAAAGCTCGATATTGAGTTCTATCAAGATGCTCGGGATGCTCTATTGAAGGCACTGGCAGACTGAAAAGCATAGGCCGGGGATGTCTACCGGAGCGGGGGTAGTCCATTGTGCGTGGAGCTATATATTCCTTGCTTAAAAGTACACCCGAGCCATGTTGCCACGATAATTTTCGAGTTATCCATTTTTTTTTGCATTTTGAGAGCACCACACTTTATGTGCATGCTGGATAATCCTCTCAAAACCCAACAAGAGGGATTATCTATGAAAATCGAAGAGGGTCTCCAGCTGATGCTGGAAGAGGCCGCAAAGGTACGGAAGGGTCTTTTCGAACAGGTGGTAACTATTCACGACTCTTACATGAAAAACGCAGACAGCTACAAGGGCATCCACCCTACCGTAGTTTGTCTTGGGAGTCGGCTGCTGCCAACTTGGAAGGAGGTGAGCCCTAAAAACAGCCTAATTACTGAACTTCCTCTTTCCGCAACGGACGCTTTTATGTGCGAATTCAGCTTTGCCATGAGCGACAAAGAGGCGTTAGTTTTTCTTGATGCCGACGAGGATCTTCAGAAGATCAGGCTCAAGATGGAAAGGTTGAATCAGGTAATGGAAGCCCTGCAAGAACTTGATGAGCTTGTTCAAGGGTAGTGGCCATGGAAGCCAGCCGTTTTGATGAGCCTGGGGTGACATTACCCAGGTTTATAGCTAGCGAATTCCCATCCATACGAAAAGTCCTTGATTCGCTTTCCTCACTTCTCCAGGCAGAAGCAGTAGAGATTCAAAACAAATATCGACAAAAGCGTGCGGATTACCAAGAAGGGCACGTAAGAGGCAGATCTTGGGTACACGACATTAGGATAAAAAATACTAGAAACGGAATTTCGATAGAATGGATTTTCTACAAGGGTCGTTATGGAGACCTTTGTTTTTCCGAGGGAATTCGGAGCGAGGGAAAGCTTAGAGTTCCATCACGTAATTTCAAAAGCTGCTCAGCAGCCGAAAGGGAAGCAATTAAACTAGCCGAAGATGAATTTGAGCGCTTGAGAAAGACAACCTTCCATGCCTCAAGGATTTCTGCGGGACTGACAGCAATTTCTCAACTCAAGCTTTCGAAAGCCCATGATTCGGAAGAGAAAACTGGAAGTTACAGTTCGGAAAACATAGAAACTATAAACTGCGGCCATGAATGTGGGTGTGAAACCCCTTGCGATGAACTTATAAACGCATGGAGATATAGCCACACTGAAAATTATGAGTTTGGATAAGCAAGCTAATACGGCCCAGAACTCACAGCCGCCATTAAAAAAAGCCCGCGCCGTACTGTACGACGCGGGCTTTTTACCGTAACGCTGGCTGCGGCGAACCCCCGGAACGGAGGCAGTGCGGCAAAGCACTAATCCCGTGGTTAGCTGCCGGCGTTATCGGCCACCACCGGCTAGGCCGCTCAGGTATCGCTCCCGGAGCAGAGCTGCAAATCTTGTCGAGGATAATCGCAGAGTCGCGGCAACTAGCAAGGCTACGGGTGCCATCTTTAGTTGACATACATAGCAATGAAACGCAAACGGATCTATGATCCGGATTCGACCAGTCCGGCAATTAGCGAAGCGAGACTAGGTCTCTCTGTCTTCGCAATGGCTGCAGTGTCCGTGAAGATTATTGCACTGCTGCAATGTTGCGAAGCGCCTCCCTGGCCTAATCGCCATAACGGTAAAAGTCAAAACCAATACGCTCTGATCGTTCAATCACCTCTTCAAGGTATGGCGTTGCAGCAACATAACGCTGATTGTCCATGTGATACCGAGCAATATCCAATGGCATCTTCAGATAACGTTCCGAGATGGATGCGGGTATCTTCTGTATGACGGAGTCTTCGATCATGTTTTTGACAATGGAGTAGTGGCTTTTCATAGCCTGCTGGGCCATGGGGGTATCGCTTACGCCTCACTCCCGCGAGCAACACCACCCGTGGTAAATACGTGCGGACTGCTGATGCTAGGACGGGCCCAGGCACGACGCACAATCACTTACCAGTACAATTCTGGCGATGCTGGGACTTGGGACATCTGGGACGTTCGGTCTGGAAACAGTGATAAGTGCCACAGCTACCATATTCAGTGGCGCGCTCTTCCCAGATTCGGCTTGACCACTGTGCTGGCTTGAGAAGCGCCCCGGCCAAGGTAAGAACAGTTCTGCTCTCATCCCTGCATACATTCCACGGAAATGGCTAGTCAAGTACACCTTGCCTAACCATCGCTGGCCGGGATTCACTGGAGGGGGATTCAACAATGCCCGGGTTGTGGGAAGGGCAGCCTTCTGATTAAGTCCCCAAAGTCCCAAGTCCCAAGTCCCAATCGGTTACAGCGGGCTGTGGGAGGCTTTTCTTTCTCGACTGCAAATGCCCACGTTAGTGGTCTACTGATCCCAGACACCTATTTAGGCGAAAATCTCGCCGTTAGAGAGGTGTCTGATGAGCAAGCAGCGACGTATTTTTTCCGCCGAGTTCAAGCGAGAGGCTGACCACTACAGTTCGCTCTTGCCAGTGGTAAGGACACAGCCAGCCCAAGAGGGTGCTGCTCTGAATTTTAGCGAACGGGTGGAGAACATCGCTCTGCTCGGGCGAGCGAGGTGGACGGCCCCCAGCCCTGGCAAAGGCATAACCCAACGGCCTTTAGGCATTTTCTGCAAAGGGGGGCATTGGCTGTCGGCGTTGAGAGCTAGCCTCAGTTTCCACTCAACGTAGCGTTAACACATCAACTCGGTATGAGTACTATTAGGGGTCGCTTGTTGAATGATTGTCCAGCGGACGACACCCCCGCTGCCTTTCCCTAGACACCTGCAATGAATACCGAACTGCCGAAGGGCTGGCGCAGCGCGGCGCATAGCATCTCCGAGCCCTTTTGGGGACCGTGGCCATGAGTCACAACCGGCTAAGCGGTACTTTTCAAGTATCAATAAGAGTTGTTTAACCGAGCCTGTTACACCATCAGGGTGGTCATTCATCAGCTCTTGTATAGCCATAGCCACCGGACTCGCATCGATAGTGCGCAGTAAACTCTCTTGCCGGCTGGCACCGAACTCACGAAGGAATACTTCCGGTTTCTCTCCCATAACTTGAGCGACGGCCATGCCCAGGCGCGTATATTCCAGCAGGCGCGGACGATGTTCGGGCGGTAGCTGTACCGTTGGAAGCAGTTCTAGCGCCTTGGCTGCAATGTCCAGTAACGCCCCAAGGAGACTAGGCGCAAGTTGCTGGAATTCACGCCAGACTTCGGTAATTTCTCGCCTCTCGACGATCACTGGCAACTCTACGCTGATTGTTCGGTCAACGAGATCCTGCGCCGTGACTGAGGCTGCGATTCCGTTAAGGATAATGGGACGTTTGACGTCAATTACACTCTCGTCGAAGTTCGAGTACTGCTTCCGCTTCGCATAGCCGCCGCCCGTTGCCACTACACAAAGCGCATCCTGCATGGATGCCGGCAGGTGGGAGATGTTTTCGTAGCTCAGAATTGCGGAAGCTCTTGCCGACACATAAATATCTTCGACAGCTCTCGGAGCACCTCTGAGATTGCAAACATTGGGGTCTAGCAGGCACCGCAAAACTTCTTGAGTCGCGCTCTTGGCAGTTCCATGCTCCCCTATGAGTTCCAGCAGCGGGTAAGGCGTATCGGGACGAAGGCTGTCGATTAGCCAGGTTAGAACTAAAAGCCTGGCCTGCGGGGGAATATTAACCACCCGCCAGAGAGGCTCAATGCTAGCGCCACCGACTGGGGGCGGCAGCGGCTGCATCGAGTCAGGTCGAATAAACATTGCTTCGGGATTGCCAACAATATTCCAGCAACCTGGCCGGAGTCGGACCGTTTGACTCTTCCCCGGTGCCGCCAGATCCAAATAGTAGTCTCCGTCAGCCACTGCTGTGCGCAGGTTTACGGTGAGTTGGGGGCCTTGAAAGCGCCCTAATCCGGCCAATGTTCCCCATGCTTCACGAATAGACTGCTCTCGTAGGGAATACCCTTTCGCTTGGTAAAAGCCGGCCTGGACGTAGTCCCGAAACTGCTGACTATCTAAAGTAAAAACCTCACCGCTACTCCTGTCCTGACAAAAAACCACTCGGTTAAGATCATGAAACAGTAGGAAGCGATCAGTGACGAATCGCACAAGCTGCGATGCCTGACCCTGCGTACCATTGCCCCCCCCATCGGCCTGCGCTTTGCCCTGAAGCTGGGGAAACATCTCCTCCATCGAGACCGCCGACGTATCAATCTGCGGGACAAACAGGGCTTGAGCGGTTGCCAGTTCGTTGAGCTGAAAGCGCTGATCAATCTGGCTCATACCTGATCCCTCCTTTCAATCTGGGTGCGCAGCCAGGCGTTGATCTCTTCCGCCACATAGTAACAACGCCCACGACGGCAAACGCCCGTCTTAATCGGCGCCGGGAAATCGGGATCTTTATTGATCAACCTGTAAAGGCCGGAACGAGTTTTGCCGAGCATTTCGCAGAGCCGGGCCTGCGGAATAAGGGTTTTGCCTTCGAGGGGAGGCGAAATTTGCATGAAGCGTCTCCGTAGTTAGTTGACGCCTCCATTATCCTAAGCCGCTAAAAGAGCCTGGCTTTTCTAATTGCAGGAATACTGCGTTTTGACCGGATTGACTTGTTGGTCTCAGCACGTATCTGTGTTTTCTTCAGACACTAAACAAACAGCACTGTTTATCTGGTCGTGGATTCGGCTGTTACGTAAGTTCCAGCCAGGCCACTCCGACAGGAAGGTAACCTCAGAGAAAAAACGTATCTCGGCCAATAGGTATACATTTGGGTATACCAAGACCCTTAAAAAACTTTAAAAGGTATTGTTTTAGCGGCCCAGAACCGCGTAGTTCGACTCCTGGTGCCGCACCACGATTTGAAGGCTCGCAGAAATGCGGGCCTTTTTCGTTTTAGGCTGAGCTCGCAATACTCCGGCGACCAATTCAGCCGAGCTGCTTGCGAGGAGATGCCGCAGATGCAAGTAGCGACGCGCATCTCGTGGCATCGACCGAGCTCGGTGGCGGTCAAGGTGCAACCCGTCGTACAAGACGCGCCGCCAGTGCGCCTATGGATGCCAGGGTCGCCAGCACGACCACGCCATTCCAGCCCCATTGTCCAAGCGCCAGGCTGCCCAGTCCCGCGCCGGTCGCCATCCCTACGAAAACACCGGTAAACAGCACAGCATTCAAGCGACTGCGCGCCGGCGGGTCGATGCCGTAGACGATGGTCTGATGAGCGACCAAGGTCGCCTGGATGCCGAAATCGAAGCCGATGGCGGCCACCACGATCACGCCCAACTGGATCTCCGGCGGCACCACTCCGACCAAGCCGAGGGCAGCGAAGGATGCGGCAGTCAGCGCCGCGCCCAGGCGTGTCACGCGCTCCGGTCCGCGGCGATCGGCCAGGCGACCGGCCAAGGGTGCGGCGAGTGCGCCAGCGGCACCTGCCAGGCCAAACGCGCCGGCCGCGGCGCTACCGAGTCCGAAATCGGCATGCAGCATGACAGCAAGCGTCGACCAGAATGCACTGAAGGCAACGGACAACAGGCCCTGGGAAACGGCCGCGCGGCGCAGGGACGAATGTAGCGACCAGAGTTTGAGCATGGAGCCGAGCAAGGCGCCGTAACCCAGCGACGTGGTCGGGGAGAACCGTGGCAACCCGCGCCAGGTGGCGAGCCCGATCAAGCCAATCGAGCCAGCCGCGAGCGCATAAACGGCACGCCAGCCGAGTTGCTCGGCGATCAGGCCGCTCATGACCCGCGAGATCAGAATGCCCAGCAGCAGGCCGGTCATGACCGTGCCCACGACCCTTCCGCGTTGCGATTCGGGCGCCAGGGTCGCGGCCGCTGGAACGATGTCCTGTGCCAGGGTCGCGGCAAGGCCGATCACCAGGCTCGCAGCGAGCAATGTACCGACGCCCGGCGCGATGCTGCCGAGCAGCAGAGCCAGCATGAGCAGCACCGCCTTCGCCAGAATGATCCCGCGCCGGTCATAACGGTCACCCAGCGGCGCCAGGAGCAGAATGCCGAGCGCATAGCCAAGCTGCGTCAGCATCGGAACCATGCCGACAGCGCCTTCGCTGGCCTGGATCTCCGCACCGAGCACACCGAGGATCGGCTGGCTGTAATAGAGCGTCGCGACGCTGAAGCCGGCGCCCGATGCCAGGAGCAGAACAAGCCCAGGCGAGAGCAGACCCGAGCTGTTGGCGAGCGCCGGGGATGAATATGAGGAAGTCATGAGAAGGGTCCTGGTCCGAACAGTGCCTGGTCATTCTCCATGTGCATGATCGACTGCTGTAGTAGGCTCATCTGCAGATCCCTTATGCGAGACACGTATGAACGACTACTCGACGGCTGGCATCGATCGCATCGATCTCTTGCGCACGTTCATCAGAATCGTCGATGCCGGCAGTCTCTCGGCGGCGGCGGCGCAACTGGGCACCACCCAACCCACGGTCAGCCGCCGGCTGCAGGCGCTGGAGCGGTCGCTCGGCCTGCAGCTGCTCAATCGCTCGACCCACCGCATGCAGCTCACCGGTGATGGTGAGCGTTGCTACGGTTTCGCCCGACAGGTCCTCGAAAGCTGGAGCGAGATGGAAGCCGAGCTGCTCGGCGCGCGTGACGACCCGCGCGGCACGCTTCGGGTGCAGGTCCCGCACGCCTTCGGCCAGGACCAGTTGATCGCTCCGCTCGGCAAGTACCTGTCGCGCTACCCGAACGTCAGCGTCGAATGGGTATTGCATGATCGCTTGCCCAACTTCACGGCCGAGGGAATCGATTGCGCCATCCAGGTGGGCGTCATCGAGGACCCGTCCGTCGTTGCCATCCGCCTCGGCGAAGTCCCGCGCATTGTGGTGACCCATCCGTCGCTGGCTGGCGACGGCCCGCTGCCGAGCACCACCGAGCAACTCCAGCGTCTGCCCTGGTTGGCCCTGCGGACCTACTACACCGACGAGGTCGTACTGACCTGCCAGGCGGACGGGCGCTCGCATCGCTTCGCGATCCAGCCACGCATGAGCACGGACAGCCTCTACGCTCTGCGCAGTGCGGCGCTGGCAGGGCTTGGCGCGTGCGTCAGCTCCGCCTGGGTGGTTGCGCAGGACATCGAAGAAGGCCGGCTGATTCAGCTCGTGCCGCAGTGGCGAGCCGCTCCCCTGCCCGTCTACCTCATCTACCCGCACGCGCGCAGCTATCCCGCCAAGCTGCGCCTGTTCGCCGAAATCATCCGTACGGACATGCCCAACCTCGTCGGCATGACCTCACCGGGCATCGACGCGCTGCAACCGGCTGGCGTCGGCGCACGGACGGCTGCCCCCTGAGTTTCTACCACCGGCATTGCCTGGTTGGACCGAGCGTGTAGAATCCCGCGCCCCGAAATTCAGGAGACAGTACGGTGGTGATTCACTATTCCGCGCCCAATGGGAATGTCGCATGCGGGCGCACCGGCTCAAGCCTCAACAGTTCCGGCGATGCCGCTCAGGTTACCTGCAAGCTGTGCCTGCGCAGCGTGGAAAAGGCTGTGAGCGAGCCTGTACGCAAGACACCGAGCCTCGCCGAACTGAGGGCTGCCGCGAAGGCGGCGAAGTTCACGGCGGGTGCACCCGCAGCCGTGGCGAAGACGGCAACGACGGCCCCCGCAGCGGCAGCGAAAACTGCAGCGAGTGCGCCCGCAGCGCCGGTAAAGGCCGTCCCGGCTGCGCCCGCAACGACAACGAAGCCGGCTTCCGTCCTGTCCGCACGCGCCGAATGGCAGAAGCGCCTGGAGCAACTGCCGGGGCGCAATCGCCTGCCTCGTGGCGTAGCGCGGCAGGCGTTTATCTAGCCCGCAGAACGGCGCTGCCGGTCAGTCCTGCCGAATCCGCAGGCCTGGCCAGGTTTCAGACCAGCCCTTCGCGGCCAGGCGCTCCAGATAGACCTGTCGCTTGCCGGCACGAAAGGCCGCCGTGGGTCGGACGATCAGATCGAACAGATCGTCCAGCCCCAGCGGGGCCGCCACCTCGATCTCTTCCAGCGCTCCCAGCCTCACCCCGACTGCAGTGGCCGTTTCCGGCCAGTGGGTCATCGCGTCCACTGCCGACCGGTAGGGCTGATCCGCGTTATGCAGGTGCATGCGCGCCTGGTTCTTCACCGACCAGTTGAGCGAGTCGTCCGAGCGCCGCAGTGCCGCCTCGAACCCGGTATCCAGCGCCTTGTCGGGCCGGTCGGGGTCGAACCAGATGACATCGATATCCGCAGGCAGCGGGCTGCTGTCACGCCCATGCAGGTGATCCCACACCGCACTGCGCACGAAACCTGCAGCCACCCAGCAATCCGGCAGGGCGAGCGCCTTCACAAGATCGAGCACCCGCATGCGCAGCGGGTCGGCCGTGATGATGGCGCGCAATCGGGCGTGCGTGTGCATGAGATGCTCCGCGAGGGCTGGCCGCACAGGCTATCAGCCTGCACGCCGCCAGTGCGCGACTCGGTGAACCGCCCCGGCCGACGCCCCTCTAAACCCGCATCAAGTCAGAGGAGGCACGCATGGACAACTATCACATCAACGCCACCGATAACGGTTGGGAACTGCGCAAGCAGGGGGCGACCCGCGCTTCGAAGACCGCTGCGACCAAGGATGAGATGCTGCAGGTGACCGCAACCTTCCTCGAAGGCAAAACGGCCTCGGTGAAGATTCACAAGAAGGACGGCACCATCCAGGAGGAGCGCACCTACCCGCGCAGTGCCGACCCGCGGCGCAGCGAGGGCTGAGCGTCGAACCAGTCCAGGCAGAGCCCGTAGGCAGAAGCGACTTGGCCTCGGCCGACAACTGCCGCACCCTGTGGGCAGTCGCCCTATTCAACGAGGCTCCCGATGCGTATCACCCTGTTCAGCAGCAAACCCTACGATCGCGACAGCTTCCAGGCCGCCAATCAGGCACATGGCTTCGAGCTGCAATTCCTCGAGTCGCGCCTCGATCCCGATACCGTGACGCTGGCCGCCGGCGCTGAGGTGGTCTGCCCGTTCGTCAATGACGTGCTGTCGGTGCCCGTGCTGGAGAGGCTCGCCGCTGGAGGCACGCGGCTGATCGCCCTGCGTTCGGCCGGCTACAACCACGTCGATCTGCCCTGTGCCCAGCGCCTCGGCCTGCCGGTAGTACGGGTGCCGGCCTATTCGCCGCACGCGGTGGCAGAGCACACCGTGGCGCTGATCCTGGCACTCAACCGGCGCCTGCCACGGGCCTACAACCGTACCCGCGAGGGCAATTTCTCGCTGCAGGGGCTGACCGGTTTCGATCTGGTGGGCAAGCGCGTCGGCGTGGTCGGCAGCGGGCAGATCGGCGCCGTGTTCGCGCGGATCATGCTCGGTTTCGGCTGCGAGGTGCAGCTGTACGACCCCTTCCCCAACCCGGAACTGGAGCGCCTCGGCATGCGTTATGTGGCGCTCGACGAGCTGCTCGCCAGCAGTGATATCGTCAGCCTGCACTGCCCACTCACCGCGCAGACCCACCATCTGATCAACCAGCAGAGCCTGGCGACCATGAAGCCGCGCGCCATGCTGATCAACACCGGCCGTGGCGCGCTGATCGACACGCCAGCACTGATCGGCGCGTTGAAGAGCGGTCAGCTCGGCTACCTGGGCCTGGACGTCTACGAGGAGGAGGCCGGGCTGTTCTTCGAGGACCACTCCGGCCTGCCGCTGCAGGACGATGTGCTGGCGCGGCTGCTGTCGTTTCCCAACGTCATCGTCACGGCGCACCAGGCATTTCTCACCGACGAGGCGCTGGCTGCGATCGCTGGCACCACGCTGGGCAATGTCGCTGCCTGGCAGGCCGGGCAGATCAGCAATCAGGTCAGCAGCTAGCGGCCTGTACGGTGGGTTGGTTGAGGCAAGTTCGGATGAGCAGCAACACAGTATCGG
>DNMQ01000254.1 GCA_003488145.1 Pseudomonas sp. | reverse complement strand
AACCTGCTCGATGCCCGCCGTGCCATTTCGGTCACCGCGCGCCAGCAGTACATCCTGCGCGTGCGCAGCCTGGCGCGCTCGATCGCCCAGAGCTACCTGCTGGCCCGGGCCAAACTCGGCTTCCCCATGGCCACCCCCGAACTGCGTGACGAAGTGCTGGCCAAGCTGGAGGCTGCAGAATGAGTGCACTGGATTTTCTCGTCGAACTGGGCACCGAAGAACTGCCACCGAAGGCGCTCGCCAAGCTGGCCGAAGCTTTCTGCGCCGGTATCGAGAAGGGCCTGAAGGACGCCGGCCTGGACTTCGTGAAAGCCCAGGCCTACGCCGCGCCGCGCCGCCTGGCGGTGCTGGTCGAGCAGCTGGCGACTCAGCAGCCTGATCGCAGCATCAACCTCGACGGCCCGCCGATGCAGGCCGCCTTCGACGCCGACGGTGAGCCGACTCAGGCTGCCCTGGGCTTTGCCCGCAAGTGTGGCGTCGACCTTGCCGAGATCGATCGCAGCGGGCCGAAGCTCAAGTTCAGCCGTACCATCGAGGGCCAGCCGGCCACCCAGCTGCTGCCAGGCATCGTCGAGGCCTCGCTGAACGATCTGCCGATCCCCAAGCGCATGCGCTGGGCTGCACGCAAGGAAGAATTCGTCCGTCCGACCCAATGGCTGGTGATGCTCTTCGGCGAGCAGGTGATCGATTGCGAGATACTCGCCCAGCGTGCCGGGCGCGAATCCCGCGGCCACCGCTTCCACAGCCCGGGCCAGGTGCATATTTCCAAGCCGTCCAGCTATCTGGAAGACCTGCGTGGCGCCCATGTGATCGCCGACTTCGCCGAGCGCCGCGAGCTGATCGCCAAGCGCGTCGAGCAGCTGGCTGCCGAGCAGAACGGTACGGCCATCGTGCCGCCGGCGCTGCTCGATGAGGTGACCGCGCTGGTCGAGTGGCCGGTGCCGCTGGTTTGCTCGTTCGAGGAACGCTTCCTCGAAGTGCCGCAGGAAGCGCTGATCACCACCATGCAGGACAACCAGAAGTACTTCTGCCTGCTGGACGCCAACGGCAGGCTGCTGCCGCGCTTCATCACCGTGGCGAACATCGAATCGAAGGACCCGGCGCAGATCGTTTCCGGCAACGAGAAAGTCGTACGCCCGCGCCTGACGGACGCCGAGTTCTTCTTCAAGCAGGACAAGAAGCAGAAGCTCGACAGCTTCAACGAACGCCTGAAAAACGTGGTATTCCAGGCCCAGCTCGGCACCGTGTACGACAAGGCCGAGCGCGTCTCGCGCCTGGCCGGGCTGATCGCCGAGCGTACCGGCGGCGACAAGCAGCGCGCCGCGCGCGCCGGCCTGCTCTGTAAGTGCGACCTGGCCACCGAGATGGTTGGCGAGTTTCCGGAAATGCAGGGCGTTGCCGGTTACTACTACGCGCTCAACGACGGCGAGCCGGAAGATGTGGCGCTGGCGCTGAACGAGCAGTACATGCCGCGCGGTGCCGGCGGCGAGCTGCCGAGCACACTCACTGGCGCAGCTGTGGCCGTGGCGGACAAGCTCGACACCCTGGTCGGCATCTTCGGCATCGGCATGCTGCCGACCGGCTCCAAGGATCCCTACGCCCTGCGCCGCGCCGCCCTTGGCGTGCTGCGCATCCTCATCGAGAAGCAGTTGGACCTGAATCTGGTCGAGGCAGTGAACTTCGCCATCGCCCAGTTCGGTACGCAGGTCAAGTCGGCCGGCCTCGCCGATCAGGTCCTGGAGTTCATATTCGATCGCCTGCGTGCGCGCTACGAGGACGAAGGCGTCGACGTCGCTGCCTACCTCTCGGTGCGTGCCGTGCAGCCTGGTTCGGCGCTGGACTTCGACCAGCGCGTGCAGGCCGTGCAGGCGTTCCGCACATTGCCGGAAGCGGCGTCCCTGGCTGCCGCCAACAAGCGCGTCTCCAACCTGCTGAGCAAGTTCGATGCGAAGCTGCCGGAAGCGGTAGAGCCACGCTGGTTCGACAACGCCACCGAGTTCTCGCTGTACTCGGCGATTCAGCAGGCCGAGCAGGCGGTACAACCGTTGGCCGCCGCGCGTCAGTACCGCGAAGCGCTGGAGCGTTTGGCGCACCTGCGTGGCCCGGTGGATGCCTTCTTCGAGGCGGTGCTGGTAAATGCCGAAGACGCTTCGGTACGTGCCAATCGTTATGCCTTGCTGGCCCGGCTGAGAGGACTGTTCCTTGGCGTTGCCGATATTTCCGCACTTGGCTAAGCCCGTGAAGCTGATCGTGCTGGACCGCGACGGGGTAATCAACGAGGACTCCGACGAGTACGTGAAGTCGCCGGAGGAGTGGATCCCCATTCCCGGGTCGCTCGAAGCCATCGCGCGTCTGTGCAAAGCCGGCTGGACGGTGGCGGTGGCCACCAACCAGTCCGGTGTCGCGCGCGGCAAGTTCGATCTGAGCACCCTCGGCGACATGCATTTCAAGATGCAGCAGCTGGTGATGGAGCAGGGCGGGCGCATCGACCTGATCGTGCACTGCCCACACGGCCCGGACGACGGCTGCAACTGCCGTAAGCCGAAGCCTGGAATGTTCCGCAGCATCGCCGAGCATTTCGGCCTGGCGGACCTGAAGGGTGTACCGGTGGTAGGCGACAGTCACCGCGATCTGCACGCCGGCATGCTGCTCGGCGGCGTGCCTTATCTGGTCAGGACCGGCAAAGGCCTGCGCACCCTGGAGGGTACTCTGCCGCCGGGCACTCAGGTCTTCGATGACCTTGCCGCTGTTGTCGATCATCTACTCGAGAGTTCTCGATGAGCCTCCTGTTACCCGTTCGTATCACCCTGTTCTACTTCATGCTGGCGTTCACCGCGTTCGCCTGGTGCCTGGTGAGCCTGGTGTTCGCCCCGTTCATGGCGTTCCGCGCGCGCTATCGCTTCGTGGTACAGAACTGGTGTCGCTGCGCCGTGTGGTTGGGCAAGACGCTGGTTGGCCTGCGCTACGAGGTGCATGGCGCGGAGAATGTGCCGGCGCGTCCCTGCGTGATCCTGGCCAAGCACCAGAGCACCTGGGA
>DNMQ01000258.1 GCA_003488145.1 Pseudomonas sp. | reverse complement strand
GCAGTCGGCTGTACCACGTCTGAACGAGGATTTCCCATGCTCCCAGTTCCGAACGACAACCCCCTCACCCTGGCCGGTCGCACCTATCAATCGCGCCTGCTGGTCGGCACCGGCAAGTACAAGGACCTTGAGGAGACGCGTGCGGCCATTGAGGCCTCGGGTGCCGAGATCGTCACCGTCGCGGTGCGCCGCACCAATATTGGCCAGAATCCGGGCGAGCCGAATCTGCTCGACGTGATCAGCCCCGAGCGCTACACCATCCTGCCGAACACCGCCGGCTGTTTCACCGCCGAGGACGCGGTGCGTACCTGCCGCCTGGCCCGTGAACTCCTCGACGGCCACAAGCTGGTCAAGCTGGAAGTGCTGGCCGATCAGAAGACGCTATTTCCCAACGTGATCGAGACCCTCAAAGCCGCCGAAGTACTGATCCGGGACGGCTTCGACGTCATGGTCTATACCAGCGACGACCCGATCATCGCCCGCCAGCTGGCCGAGATGGGCTGCATCGCGGTGATGCCGCTGGCCGGCCTGATCGGCACCGGTCTGGGCATCTGCAATCCCTACAACCTGCGCATCATCCTCGAGGAAGCCACCGTGCCCGTGCTGGTGGATGCCGGTGTCGGAACCGCTTCGGACGCCACTATCGCCATGGAGCTGGGCTGCGAAGCGGTGCTGATGAACAGCGCCATCGCCCATGCGCAGAATCCCGTGCTGATGGCCGAGGCCATGAAGTACGCCATCGAGGCCGGCCGCCTGGCCTATCTCGCCGGGCGCATGCCGAAGAAGCTCTACGCCAGCGCCTCGTCGCCGCTGGACGGGCTGATTCGCTGAAACGATTCGTGGCCGGCCCCGATCTTGTGTCGGGGGCCGGCTTTTTTATTTCTCGCAGGTAGACCATGACAGAGCAGAACCCCGCGGCCGAAGCGCAGCAAACCGAGCACCGCCGTACCATCAAGAGTTTCGTGATGCGTGCCGGGCGCATGACCGAAGGCCAGCAGCGTGGCCTGGAGCAGGGCTGGCCGAAGTTCGGCCTGGAGATCGAGAACGGGCTGCGCGATTTCGACGAGGTGTTCGGCCGTAGCGCGCCGCGCACCTTCGAGATCGGCTTCGGCATGGGCCATTCCACCCTGGAAATGGCCGCTGCGGCGCCGGATCAGGACTTCATTGGCGTGGAAGTGCATAAACCTGGGATCGGCGCGTTGCTGAGCGGACTTGTGTCACAGAAATTGAACAACGTCAGGGTCTACAGTTGCGACGCCTTGGAGGTACTGCGCGATTGCGTGGCCGACGCCAGCCTGGACCGCGTATTGCTGTTCTTTCCGGACCCCTGGCACAAGAGCCGTCATCACAAGCGACGTATCGTGCAGCCGGCTTTCGCCGAGCTGGTGCGCAGCAAGCTGAAGATCGGCGGCGTACTGCATATGGCCACCGACTGGGAGCCCTATGCCGAATATATGCTCGAGGTGATGAACGTCGCCCCGGGCTATCGCAATCTGGCCGAGGATGGACGTTGCGTGCCACGGCCTGCGGAGCGACCGATCACCAAGTTCGAGCGCCGTGGTGAACGGCTCGGTCATGGCGTCTGGGACCTGAAATTCCAGCGCATCGACTGAGCGCGGTCAGTAAAAGCGAAACGCCCGCGACCTAGTCCCGGCTGCCCTATCAGCGGCGTCAGGCAGCCAGGTCGCTTGCCACACCCAGATCGAGAGCCGCAGCAGCGGCCAGGGAAGAGTGCTGCCAGGACGGCATGCCTGCCCACACCATATAACAATGCAACGCCGATAGCCGGGTTCGCCACGCGGTGCCCAGCATCGTGCGCAATTGGGGGAGTAGACGATGTACGGAAAGATCGGAATTCTGTTGTTGGCAGCCTGTACCGCGTTACCGGCACAGGCGAAGGTAGACAGCACGCAGGCCGCGCGACTGGGGCAGGACCTGACTCCGCTGGGAGCGGAGCGCGGCGGCAATCCCGCGGGGACGATCCCGCCCTGGGCCGGGGGCGTTGCAGCACCCGCCGGCTACGAGCCCGGGATGCACCATCCCGACCCGTATGCGGCCGATTCAGTGCTCTATCGCGTCGATCACACCAATATCAACGAGTACGGCGGCCAGCTTTCCGACGGTATGAAGGCGCTGCTGGAGCGTTATCCCGACTACCACCTGCGCGTATTTCCGACCCGCCGCAGCGCCTCGGTGCCGCAGCGGATCTATGATGCCACCCGCTACAACGCCGTCAGCGCCGAGCTCATCGCCAACGGCAACGGTATCCAGGGCGCGGCAGCCGGCATTCCCTTCCCTATCCCGCAGAGCGGCATCGAGGTGATCTGGAATCACATCCTGCATTACAAGGGTGACCAGAGCCACATGATCAATAACCAGGCAGTGGTGATCGGTGGCCGGGCCAATTACATCAAGCGCGATCGGCACATCTATTACGTCTACAACCGCGAAGGCATGACTCACGCGGACCTGGACAACACAGTGCTGTACTACAAGTACCGTGTCACCGCGCCGGCCAAGCTGTCCGGTACGGCACTGGTGGTGCAGGACCCGCTCGATCAGGTGCTGACCACTCGCAAGGCGTGGCGCTACAGCCCGGACGATCGCCGCGTGCGCCGTCTGCCGTCACTGGCTTATGACTCCTTGCAGCCCGACACCAGCGGCTTGGCCACGGCCGATGTGGTCGATTCGTTCAACGGCGCGCCGGATC